>JAQFVJ010000060.1 GCA_029439525.1 Caballeronia sp. BR6202001591004 | reverse complement strand
CGAGTTTGCCGCGTGCATCGGCGGCTTCGAGGAAGTCGATTTCTTCTTCGGGGAAATCGAGCGTCGCCTCGACAAGCATCCGCAAATTGATGACGTCTTCGACGAACGCATGGATTTCGCGCGAGAACGCCCCTTCAAGCGAGCGGCCCGCGGAGCGGGCGGCGGCTTCGGTGCTCGCCTCGATCAGATCGGCGACGGCTTCCGCCTGCGCGAGATCCAGCTTGTCGTTGAGAAACGCGCGGCGCGTGAACTCGCCTGGCTCGGCGAGCCGGAGCCCGAACTTGCGACCCGCTTCGACCGCGCGTTGCAGTACGAGTTGAAGGACGATCGGCCCGCCATGGCCTTGCAGTTCGAGGACGTGCTCGCCAGTGTAGGAATTCGGCGCGGGAAAGTACAGCGCGATGCCGCGATCGAGCGCCTCACCCGTGCCGTCAAGAAAGGGCACGTAACTGGCGTGCCGCGGCGCGAGCGTTTGGCCGCAAAGCGCCTGCATCGCCTTTTGTGCGGCGGCTTTCCCGGAGTGGCCGAACGACAACCGCACCACGCCGATGCCGCCACGCCCCGGCGCAGTGGCGATCGCGACGATGGGATCGGTGTTGTTACTCAACATGCAGCATTGTAGCGTGCATCATTTCTTAATTTCGGCCGGTGCGCGCAGCTAAGACATATCTTACCTTACGATCTCTTATTCGAGATAATTCTATCGATTGGTTCGAGCGGTGAAAGTAGGGTATGAAGATTGCGAGAAGACCAACACACGGAAGACTTCAACCGGAGTGACAGTTGCTTTTTGGCAACAATTTAATGAGCTTGAACGAGATAAATCGCTTCGATTTATCGAAAAAATTAGCCCACGCAGTTGACTTGTAGGCGGTCAATGCCCCGCAACAATTTCAGCCATGCCTACGCCACAAGAAAAAGCCGATTTCTCCGAGTGGCTCAAACTTTCGATGACCCGCGTACCCGAGAAGATGCGCGGCGCGACAGACCTTTCCAACAAGTTCAATCTGCGTTTTCGCGGCGAGCCAGTCTTCGCGCAGACGGCGCACAAGTGGTTGACAGGCCGCTTGATTCCGCCCGTCGACAAATTGCAGACGCTCGCCGAATGGCTGAAGGTCGATCTGCACTGGCTACATTACGAGCCGCCGCCGAGTGGCAATCCGCAAGTCACGCCCAAGCCGCTCGCGCATGACGAGCAATATCCGGCGTCGGAGGATCCGGCGTCGGAGGAGACGCTGGAACTCGCCTCGAAGATCGAAGCGCTGTCGCCGCATCACCGCTATCTGGTCGAGGAACTCGTCGCGCAGTTTTATGGCGGCGCGAAGCGGTAATTGCTGACTGAGTGCAAACACGCATCTCGGCGCCCCAAAAAGAAAAACGCCCGGCAAGCCGGGCGTCTTCACATCTGGGTCAGAACGAAGAAGAAACTTTAAGCCGCCTTCTTCTTTCCTTTGCCCATCATCCGCGTGATGTAGTACTGCTGGGCGATCGACAGCACGTTGTTCACCACGTAATACAGTACCAGACCCGTCGGGAAGAAGAAGAACATGACCGAAAACGCGATCGGCATGAACATCATCATCTTGGCCTGAACGGGATCGGGCGGCGTCGGGTTCAGCTTCGTTTGCAGGAACATCGACACGGCCATCAGCACCGGCAGGATGAAATACGGATCCTGTTGCGACAGATCGTGAATCCAGCCGATCCACGGCGCACCGCGCATTTCCACCGACGATAGCAGTACCCAGTACAGCGAGATGAACACCGGAATCTGAATCACGACCGGCAGACAGCCGCCGAACGGATTCACTTTTTCGATCTTGTACAGCTCCATCAGCTGCGCGTTCATTTTCTGCGGATCGCTCTTGAAGCGTTCGCGAATCTGCTGCATGTGCGGCGTGATTTCCTTCATGCGCGCCATCGACTTGTAGCTCGCTGCCGACAGCGGGAAGAACACCGCCTTGATGAGCAGCGTCAGCAGCACGATCGCCCAGCCCCAGTTGCCGACGTAGCTGTGAATTTTCTCGAGCAGCCAGAACAGCGGCTTGGCGATGATCGTCACCATGCCGTAGTCCTTCACCAGTTCCAGACCCGGCGCGATGCCTTCGAGCATGCGCTCTTCCTCGGGACCGGCGAACAGACGCGCATCGACGTTCGCGGACTGGCCCGGCGCGATGGTCGGCACGGCCTGCGTCACGCCCACGCGGTACAGGTTCGGATCGATCTTCTGTACGTAGATGTCGCGCTTCGCGCCCTGCTGCGGAATCCACGCCGACGCGAAGTAGTGCTGCACCATCGCGACCCAGCCGTTGTCGGCCGCCGGCTCGAAAGTCGCCTTGTTCTTGTCGATGTCGGAGAAGTCGATCTTCTGGAGGTGCTTCACTTCCGTATAGACTGCCGGCCCGATGAACGTATGCGAGAAGCGCGGCGTTTCCACCGGCGTGTTGTCGCGCACCAATTCCATATAGAGCTTCGGCGCGACCGGCGCGGTGCCGACGTTTTCGATCTTCGTATCGACGTTGATCACGTAGCTGCCGCGCGTGAACGTGTAGGTCTTGATGACCTTCACGCCGCCCTTCACTGGCAATTCGAACGACAGCGTCAGCGTCTTGGCATCGGGCGAAAGCGAGGTCGCGCCCGGCACCGGCGTGAAGACGTCGTTGTGGTTCGGGAAATCGCCGCCGAGCAGACCCGTACGGGCGAGATATGTGTGATTCGCGGTGTGATCGAACAGCGTGATGTACAGATTCGGCTGCTTGCCGTCGCCCTCCTTCACCAGCGAAAGCTTCGAGAGCGTGCCACCGCGCGTGTCGATCTTACCAGAGTACACGTCCGTCGTGAACTTGACGAGCTGCGCTTGTGCCGTGGCGGGCGGCGGCGTCGTGCCCGGCGCGGCGGTGCCGGCGGGCGCGTTCGGCAATTCAGAAGGCTGCGTGTCCGGCGTGGCCGAGCCCGGCGTCGGATTGCTGGCCATCTTGGCCGGCTCCGTCGCGCTCGGGAAGAACATCGACGGGCGCCCATGGTCGCGTTGCCCGTTGTCGAACAACATGACTACTGACACGAAGAAGATCACCCATAGGACGGTGCGTTTGATATCCATGCGTTGTCTCAGTGTCGATCGGATAGCGCGTGTGCGCCGTGTGGTTTTGAAAGCTTGTCTTGCCCGGATGGATCATCCGAGTGCGATTCGGACGCGCCGTATGGACCGGCTTGCCCGATGGGTCCATCAAAGCGTCCATCGAGCGGCGGCACGAGACCGATGCCGCCCGCCGAAAGGGGATGGCAGCGGCACAGCCGCTTCACGGCCAGATACGTGCCACGCGCGACGCCATGATACTGGATTGCCTCGCGTGCGTAGTCGGAACAGGAGGGGTAAAAGCGGCACCGGTTGCCGAGCAGGGGGCTCACTGCAACCTTGTAGAAGCGCAACAACGCGATGAGTACCGTTTGCATAAGCTTCGCGCCGTACGTCGGGGGACCCGCCGCATTCTGCGCTTCATGACCCCGCGGAATCAGCCGGGCCGGAGGTGTCGTCGGCGGCGGGCGCACCGGGTGGTGGCGCCACGGATTTGGCCTTGCGGCGCGCGGCTTCGCGCACGGCACGGTCGAACAAAACTTCGAGCTCACCGCTGACGAGCGCGCGCAGCAGCGGCGAACTCGCGCTCGGCATGGCCTTGCGGTCGATCTTCGCGTGCAGCCGCACGAGAATGTCGAATCCGCTCAGTTGCTCGCGTCGCAGCCGGAAAGCGTCGCGCGCGAGCCGCTTGATCAGGTTGCGCGTGACCGCGCGCGGCGCCTGCTTTTTGCCGATGACCAGGCCGAGCCGCACTTCATTCCCGGTCGGTTTGCCGTACAGGACGAAATGCGGCGAGCGTCGCCAGGGGCGCAAACGAAAAACGGATGAGAACTCATCCGTTTTCAAGAGCCTTGCGGCCTTGGGGAACGCGCCCTGCGCCGGCAACTGAACGATGTTCTGGTTCAAGGACTTCTGTGCGGCGCTTGGGCGGTTCATGTAGTCCATGCGGCGGCCCGTTGAACGAACCCGCCAGACAGACTTAAACTGCCAGGCGCTTGCGGCCCTTCGCGCGGCGGGCGTTGATGACCTTGCGGCCGCCGGTGGTCTTCATGCGAACGCGGAAGCCATGGGTGCGCTTGCGGCGCGTCACGGAAGGTTGGTAAGTACGTTTCATGGTGCTCTCACTTGAGTGTTGATTGACCGCGCGGGCTAGGCTCGAGTGGGATCACTGCAAGCACGATGGCCGGAGGCTCAGGAATTCTATTTTAGAGCAACTTGTTATTTAAACTGTTTTCCTATTGACCGTCAATATTTTACCATCGCGGTCAGGCGAATCGGATGCATTTCCATCGGGGAAAACGTGCTGATATGTCCCTGTGGATAACTCGCGCGCGGCGCTCGTTTGGCGTTAGAATCTTGCCTTACCTCAAAATATCCGCCCCATGCTTCGGCACGCTGTTCGCCCGCAAACCCTTGCGGCGTAAGCCTCCAGAGCATGACTGCTCGGCCGTGCCGGGACTTGCCGGCTCGCTCGGTAAGCACGGCCCGCAGGCGCGCGGAGCAACCAAAACGACCGCTTTCGATGAACGATTTCTGGGAACATTGTTCGGCACTGCTTTCGCGGGAACTGACCCCGCAGCAGTACGTCACGTGGATCAAGCCGCTCACCCCGGTCGACTTCGGTGCCGACGCGAACACCCTGCGCATCGCGGCTCCCAATTGCTTCAAGCTCGACTGGGTGAAAAGCCAGTTTTCTGGGCGTATCGCCGATGTCGCGCGCGAGTTCTTCAGCGCGCCGATCGACGTGCAGTTCGTCCTCGATCCGAAAGCGACCGCGCGCAATGCGATCGGCGGCGGGCTGAACGCCGCGCCGGCCGCCGCCGTGCCGCAGGCGCCGACGATCGTCGCGCATGCGAACGCAACCGCGCATATCAACGCGCTCGCCGCCGAAGCTGCGCAGCAGGCGCAGTCCGCCACGCAGGACGATCAGGCCGACCTCGACCTGCCGAGCCTCGACGCGAACGAAGCCGCAGCGGGCCGCCGCACCTGGCGTCCGGGCGGCGCTTCAACGGCAGCCGGTGGAACCGATTCCGCCTACGAACGATCGAAGCTGAACCCGGTGCTGACCTTCGACAACTTCGTCACTGGTAAGGCGAATCAGCTGGCGCGCGCGGCCGCCATTCAGGTGGCCGACAATCCCGGCATCTCGTACAACCCGCTGTTTCTGTACGGCGGCGTGGGCCTGGGCAAGACGCACCTGATCCACGCGATCGGCAATCAGCTGCTGATGGACAAGGCCGGCGCGCGCATCCGCTACATCCACGCGGAACAATACGTGTCGGACGTGGTGAAGGCGTATCAGCGCAAGGCGTTCGACGACTTCAAGCGCTATTACCATTCGCTCGACTTGCTGCTGATCGACGATATTCAGTTCTTCTCCGGCAAGAACCGCACGCAGGAAGAATTCTTCTACGCGTTCGAAGCGCTGGTCGCGAACAAGGCGCAGGTCATCATCACGAGCGATACGTATCCCAAGGAAATCTCCGGTATCGACGATCGCCTGATCTCGCGTTTCGATTCCGGCCTGACGGTGGCGATCGAGCCGCCCGAACTCGAAATGCGTGTCGCGATTCTGATGCGCAAGGCGTTTTCCGAGGGTGTGAGCCTATCGGAAGACGTCGCGTTTTTCATCGCCAAGCATCTGCGTTCCAACGTGCGCGAGCTCGAAGGCGCGCTGCGCAAGATCCTCGCGTATTCGAAGTTCCATGGCCGCGACATCACCATCGAACTGACCAAGGAAGCGCTCAAGGATCTGCTGACGGTGCAGAACCGCCAGATCCCCGTCGAAAACATCCAGAAGACGGTCGTCGACTTCTACAACATCAAGGTCGCCGACATGTATTCGAAAAAGAGGCCGGCTAACATTGCGCGCCCACGCCAGATCGCGATGTATCTGGCCAAGGAACTGACGCAGAAGAGCCTGCCCGAGATCGGCGAACTGTTCGGTGGACGCGACCACACGACCGTTCTGCACGCTGTGCGCAAGATTGCGGCCGAGCGCAGCACCGACGCGCAACTCAACCACGAACTCCACGTCCTCGAGCAGACTCTGAAGGGCTGAGCACGCACGCGTCGATTATTTCGCGCGCGGCCCTGTAAATCGGCAAACACGCCCCCATTTTTCAGGAGCCGGGACCTTTTTTGAGGCACACTATAAATTTTAACCGCCCACGACCTGGGCGGTTGACGCCAAGCATGCGCGAGTGATCGGCGGGGGGCCGGCAACGCGTGTTACGAGGTTGTCCGGCGGTGCGGTGGAATAGCGGTGGCGAAACCGGGGACAGGACGTCACATCAACGGAGGAACTCTATGCAACTGGTCAAGACCGAACGAGATAATCTTCTAAGGCCGCTGCAAACCGTGAGCGGTATCGTAGAACGCCGCCATACGTTGCCGATCCTCGCCAATTTGCTCATCACCAAAAACGGCGCGGATGTGTCGTTCCTCTCGACGGACCTCGAACTTCAGATCACCACTCGCGCCGATTTCGGCGTCGGCTGTGACCAGGTCGCCACCACGGTCGCCGCGCGCAAGCTGCTGGACATCCTGCGCGCCATGCCACCCGGTGAAGTCTCGCTGGATCTGTCGGATAAGCGTCTGACCGTGCGCTCGGGCAAGAGCCGCTTCGCGCTGCAGACGCTCGCCGCGGACGAATTCCCCACGGTCAATCAGGCGACCGATTTCGGCGCGAGCCTGTCGGTGCCGCAGAAGACTTTCCGCCAGTTGCTCGGCATGGTGTATTTCGCGATGGCGCAGCAGGACATCCGCTATTATCTGAACGGCATGCTGCTCGTCGTGGACGGCGACCAGCTGATGGCGGTCGCGACGGACGGTCACCGTCTCGCGTTCTCGTCAATGAAGATCGAAGGCTCGTTCGCGCGTCAGGAAATCATCATCCCGCGCAAGACTATTCTCGAACTCCAGCGTCTGCTCGAAGACATCGACGACACGCTGAAGATCGACATCGCCGCGACGCAAGTGAAGTTCACCTTCGGTCAGGTCGAACTGGTGTCGAAGCTCGTCGAAGGCAAGTTCCCCGACTTCCAGCGCGTGATTCCGAAGTCGCACAAGAACACCTTCGAGATCGGCCGTGAAGAGTTGCAGCGTTCGCTGCAGCGCGCGGCCATTCTCACGTCGGACAAGTTCAAGGGCGTGCGCTGTCTGGTCGAGCCTGGCCAGCTCAAAATCATGTCGACGAACGCCGAGCAGGAAGAAGCGCAGGAAGAACTGGAAATCGCCTATCAGGGCGATACGGTCGATATCGGATTCAACGTCACGTATCTGCTCGACGTGCTCGCGAATCTGAAGGTCGATACGCTCAAGGTGAGCCTCGGCGATGCCAATTCCAGCGCGCTCATCATGATTCCCGACAACGAGGAATTCAAGTACGTGGTGATGCCGATGCGCATCTGACGCGGTCAAAACCGAGAACAACTCCAAGGGGCGGGTAGCCCCTTTGGCGTTTTTAATGGTGTTCGGAAAAGCTCGAACATCAATCGAAGTAGTGTCGAAGCAGTGACGCAGAACCGGAAAATATCCATGACTGAAAACACAAATTCGCAACCCGACAACAAGCCTGACAACAGCTACGGCGCATCGTCCATCCAGATCCTCGAAGGTCTGGAGGCCGTGCGCAAGCGGCCGGGCATGTATATCGGCGATACGTCGGATGGCACCGGTTTGCATCACCTCGTGTTCGAAGTGCTGGACAATTCCATCGACGAAGCGCTCGCGGGTTACTGCGACGATATCCATGTCGTGATCCACGCCGACAACTCCATTTCCGTGACCGACAACGGCCGCGGCATTCCAACTGGCCTGAAGAAGGACGACAAGCACGATCCGAAGCGCAGCGCCGCCGAGATCGTGATGACCGAACTGCACGCCGGCGGCAAATTCGATCAGAACAGTTACAAGGTGTCGGGCGGCTTGCACGGCGTGGGCGTGTCGTGCGTGAACGCGCTGTCCTCGTGGTTGCGCCTGACCGTGCGCCGCGATGGCAAGAAGCACTTCCTCGAGTTCTCGCGCGGTGTCGTGCAGAACCGCGAGGTCCTCGAAGAAGACGGCGTGATGATCTCGCCGATGCCGGTCGTCGGCGATACCGAGAATCGCGGCACAGAAGTGCATTTCATGGCCGACGAGACGATCTTCGGCAATGTCGAATTTCACTACGACATTTTCGCCAAGCGCATGCGCGAGCTTTCGTTCCTGAACAACGGCGTGCGGATTCGCTTGACCGACCAGCGCACCGGCAAGGAAGACGATTTCGCGTTCGCGGGCGGCGTGAAGGGTTTTGTCGAGTTCATCAACAAGCAGAAGCAGGTGCTGCATCCGAACGTGTTCCACGCGGTCGGCGAGCGCGACAACGTGACCGTCGAAGTGGCGATGCAGTGGAACGACAGCTTCAACGAAAGCGTGCTCTGCTTCACCAACAACATTCCGCAGCGCGACGGCGGCACGCACCTCACGGGTCTTCGCGCGGCGATGACACGCGTCATCAACAAGTACATCGTCGATAACGAGATCGCGAAGAAGGCGAAGGTCGAGACGACCGGCGACGATATGCGCGAAGGTCTGTCGTGCGTGCTGTCGGTGAAGGTGCCGGAGCCGAAGTTCAGTTCGCAGACGAAGGACAAGCTAGTGTCGTCGGAAGTACGCGCGTCGGTGGAGGAAATCGTCGCGAAGGCGCTGGAGGATTATCTGCAGGAAACGCCGAACGACGCGAAGATCATCACGAGCAAGATCGTCGATGCCGCGCGTGCGCGCGATGCGGTGCGCAAGGCGCGTGAGATGACGCGTCGCAAGGGCGTGCTCGATGGCATTGGTTTGCCGGGCAAGCTGGCGGATTGTCAGGAGAAGGACCCGGCGAAGTCGGAGATTTATATCGTCGAGGGCGACTCGGCAGGCGGGTCGGCGAAGCAGGGCCGCGATCGCAAGTTCCAGGCGATTTTGCCGTTGCGCGGGAAAGTGCTGAATGTGGAGAAGGCGCGCTTCGACAAGCTGTTGTCGTCGGAGCAGATCGTCACGCTGGTGACGGCGCTGGGCTGCGGCATCGGCAAGGAAGATTACAACCTCGACGAGCTGCGTTATCACCGCATCATCATCATGACCGATGCGGACGTGGACGGCGCGCACATCCGTACGCTGCTGTTGACGTTCTTTTATCGGCAGATGCCGGAGATCGTCGAGCGCGGATACATCTATATCGCGCAGCCGCCGCTGTACAAGATCAAGGCGGGCAAGGACGAGCGCTATATGAAGGACGCGCACGAGCTGAATCAGCACATGCTGCGGCTCGCGTTGCAGGGTTCGGAACTCATCGCGAGCGAAGGCGCAGATCCTATTTCAGGCGATGTGCTGGGCGAACTCGCACGTGCATATTTGCTGGCGCAGGCGGTGGTCGATCGTCTGAGCCGTATCTACGACGTGGCCGCGCTTGAAGCGGTGATGGATGGCGTCGTGATCGATCTGTCGTCGGAAGAAGCGGCGCAGGCATCGGCGAAGCGGCTGGAAGAGCGTTTGTGTGCCGATCCGCTGAAGCCCGAAGTGACCGTCGAGCCGGCCTACGATCAGGTGCGTGAGTTGCGCTCGCTGCACATCAAGAGACGTCATCATGGCAACGTGAAGGTGTCGGTGTTCGATGAAGACCTTCAGTTGACCGCTGACTACAAGCAGCTTGTTTTGACGGCGGATACGTTCAAGGGCTTGATCGGCGAAGGTGCGTTGATCAAGCGCGGTGAGCGGTCGATGGCGGTGACCGACTTCAAGAGCGCGATGAAGTGGCTGATCGCGGATGCGGAACGCAATGTGTCGAAGCAGCGCTATAAGGGCTTGGGCGAGATGAATCCCGAGCAGTTGTGGGAAACGACGATGGACCCGAGCGTGCGGCGTTTGCTGCGTGTGCAGATCGAGGATGCGATTGCTGCGGATGGGATCTTTACCACACTCATGGGCGATGATGTGGAGCCGCGGCGGGCGTTTATCGAGAGCAATGCGTTGAGGGCGGGGAATATTGATGTTTGAGGGGTAGTCCTCTCTCGCCCCTATGAAAGCCCGTGATGTCGCGGGCTTTTTTACGGGACTTCGCACTCAGCTGCAGTGTGCCTTCCTCCCACTTGAATCTTTCTTGGCGCTCCCTGCTCGTTGCCTGCCCGCATTGCGGACATGCTTTTGACTCAGCTCGTCAGCAACGCCAGAGCGGAGATCCACTTATAAGGAATAAACGCATATTACAGTTACGTTATGCGAAGTAATATTGAGCCGCTGGAATTCGTACCTACCATCGAGGACAGATAATCCCATGGATAACAACCATTAGATTAGTAGTGGCGTTACGGAGTAGGAAGAGGCGAAGAAATACGAAAGCAAAATTCCTGGTTCCCGTGAGTGCGCTTACAGCTGCAATGGTTGCCGAGCATGCTGATGCCGCAGCTTCCCCCCAGACCATGATCGATCCACATCGGGCGGCTGCTACGGCGCTCTTGAATGTAACTCCGGCCATGGAGCATGGAGCCACAAGATCTGACCGTCAGTGCTAACGGCGCCGCCTTCAACTTCGTATTGAAGCGAAGCGACGCGGGACTGCTGATGGCGTACCACTACTCACACTCATCGCACTCTTCATACAGCTCACACTATTCGCACCGTTGGTCATCTTACTGAAAATGCGCAACTAAGTCAGTGAGGTCATGTACGATCTTCAAGTTTTCGGCATCGAAGCGATTCAGAAAGCTGCCTACCGATTTATCGATCGGATGGCGGTGAATTTCTGCTTGGTCAATGCCCAAGTGCGCTGCGAATTGCTCTTCGATTCGGAAGTACCGAACCTGACGACCTGGTCCGTGATTTCCAGAAAGAAGTGCTGGACCAACATCTGCGACAGAGAATCGCTAGCGAAACCGAATCGATCAGGCATCTGATTCTGGCGCACGCGTTCTCAAAAACAGGTCTGACGTAGGAAAAAGATCGTGAGCAAGTTTCTTTCGCCGTTCGCTTTTGTGGACGGCGAGTATCAATTGCTGCCCTTTAACTTTAGGAGTCTGGACCGTGAACGGTACGTTGCCACCAACATGGTTGGTGAGTACACGGTTCTCAATGATGGTGATTTAGATCGACTCGTGTCGCATCACACCACTCCAGACGAAGAACTCTTCAGCGAACTGCGCGCGAAACATCTCATCGAGGTGAAAGGGGATCGCGCCCCGCGTGAGTTGCTGGCGCTGAAGGCACGGACACGCTATCAGCGGCTTTCGAATTTCACGAATCTGCACATCTTTGTTGTCACGCTGCGCTGCGACCACAGCTGTCCGTACTGCCAAGTCTCACGGCAATCCGAAGACAAGAGTTCATTCGACATGTTGAGCGAAGTCGCGACCCGATCCGATCGCTGGATCTGATGTTCCGTTCGCCGTCGCGATCGCTCAAATTAGAGATTCAAGGCGGCGAGTCACTTCTCAACTCTTCGACCTCGTGCGCTACATCGTCGAGCGTGCGGAGCGGCGCGCGAAAGCGGAAAGCCGTGAGAACTCGAGGTTGTCGATCGCGACGACGCTGTCGCTCGCCACGCAGCAGATACTTGAATATTGTCGTGATCATCGCATTCTATTGTCCACTTCGTTCGATGGTCCACCAGACCTTCACAATCTCAATCGACCACGCCCTGGTCGAGATGGCTTCGAGCGCTATATGTACGGCCTGCAGCGGGCGCGAAATAGTCGGCTTCGATCGTGTGTCCGCACTCGTGGCCACCACGCAGCATAGCCTGCCGCATGTGCGAGAGACATTGATGAGTACATCACACATGGCTTCGACGGAATCTTCCTATGCCCTTTATCGCCCTATGGCTTTGCGCTCAAAACGAAGGCCTTTGACGCTTATGATTTATCAACGTGGTTGGACTCTTTGACGGCCTTGAGCACATCCTGAAAATCAATCGGTCCGGCATCGTTTTCGCGAGCACTATGCAGCGCTCGTGCTTCAGAAAATGCTCACTTCGACTGACCCCGGGTATGTTGATTTGATGAATCCCTCTAGTGCTGGTATCGCGGCGATCGTATTCAATTACGACGATGGCGTATTCGCCTCGGATGAAGCGCGCATGCTCGCAGAAATGGGCGACATGACCTTCAGGTTAGACAATGTGCTCGAAAGCAGTTACGAGGACGTCTTTCTCTCCGACTCTCTGCTCAAGGCACTTGAGGAATCATTCATCTTGTCTGTGCCGATGTGTTCCGAGTGCGCGTTCGAACCAAACTGCGGCGCAGACCCTGTCTACGCGTACGCGGTTCACGGCGATATCACGCAAGCCGTTGTCCGATTTCTGTTGTCGCAATATGGCTATATTCCGTCGGCTCATTTTAATGATGGAATCGGACCCGGTAACGAAAAACATCTTCCAGAGCTGGGCGGCGCGATGCTGAAACTGAGCGGCAAGGTCGTCCCAATCATACCGATACAGGAGTTGGAACCTCACAATCAGAGCAACGACAGGACGTGTCTTTGGTGATTCTGCCGGTGGTAACGGGTTTTCGATTTTCAACGAAAGTGATGCGCGGAGCGAATGCCTTTCTCCTGCGCGACGCAGTGGTGCCGAGAGCGGGCTACAGCCATTATTTCGTCCTCGAACGTAACGCACACAAAGTGGCGCCGATGGAGTTCGATGCGCCTCTCTCTGTGCTTCCAGACTATCTGGGATATTTCGATGACGGTGATGTCGTGCGTCTGGACAAAGCGAAAGGGGCGGTACGCGTTCTCTTCCGCCGTGCCAGTCCGCACAATACGATCATGGTCACGGAGCAATGCCAGCACTATTGCCTGATGTGCTCGCAGCCGCCGAAGCATGTCGATGACGGCTGGCTTCTTTGATGAGGCGGATGCGTTGATTCGGCTCATACCGCAATCTAAATCTACCCACACGATCGGATTCACAGGCGGAGAGCCGACGCTTGCAGGCGATCGTTTCCTCGACACGCTTCGGCTCACGAAGGTGCTACTGCCAAGGACGAAGGTGCACATTCTTTCGAACGGAAGATGTTTCTCCGATGCCAAGTTTGCGCAACGATACACAGGGATCGACCACCCAGACATGACTGTCGGTATTCCGCTCTATTCGGATAACACAAGCGATAAATGACTACGTCGTGCAATCGAAGAGCGCGTTCGACCAGACGGTCCGCGGAATGTTGAATCTTAAGGAGCTAGCCCAGAGAGTCGAGGTGCGCGTCGTTCTACACAAATTGAGCGTGGCGCGACTCGAGGCATTAGCGAATTTCCTCGTGCGAAACCAAACCTTTTATTTATCGATCATGTCGCCCTCATGGGTCTTGAGATTACCGGTTTCACGCACGCAAACCTCGATGCGCTGTGGATCGGCACGTCGACTACAAAGACACTCTGAGCCGGGCCGTACGGACGCTCGAGGCGTATGGCGTGAAGGTGTGTCCGGTCATAACCATCAGCTTTGGGTCGTGAGTGAATGACGACGTTTCTAACGCGTATCGTTGGTCAATTTCCGATTGGAAGAACGCTTATGTCGAAGCGTGTGCGCCGTGCACGCGTAAGCATGAATGCGGGGCTTTTTTCTCGTCTGGCGTCCAATACAAACATAGCGAGCATATTCGCCCACTATTAATTAAGGTAAGGACAGAGATCGCGCAAGACCGCGCAGGTCTTGCGCGTTTAATCAGTCGACCTTCTTCACCGGCAACCAAATCTCCGTCACCAACTCACTTGGCCCCGTGTCGCGCGGATTGTTGATATAAACTTCAAAAAACCGGCGCATCCGCCGTTTCCCGTCCCGACTTCGGCAGCCGTTTTCCCCATACAGCCACCGATACGCAAAACACAACTGCGCATACGGTCCGACATGCGTCAGCACCGCGAACTCGCCGCCCTCGATCTCGAACCGCTTCGCCAGCGCCTCGAACTTCACGGCATTCGGTTCGAACAGTTCCGTGCACGCCATCGAGCGCAACTTATTTTCCGCGACCGCGTCCGGATCATCGAAATACATCCCGACCATCCGCGCGTGTGGATCGATCAGCTCGCGCACGCCGAGCCAGTGATACAGCATCTCGAATGCGCGTTAGATGTTCATGTACGAGCATTTATGCTCGCCCGCCGCGACCGTGAACGGCGACCTGTGTACGAATGTCGACCTGATGCATCGCCGTGACTCCCGAATGAGGTTTATCGCATGAGATAGCGGCGAAAGACACCGCGCCGCCTTCGTTCCTGAACTGCGCGGGCGGCATCCGGTAGCTCGCCTGAAACGCCCGCGAAAACGCCTGCACATTGCTGTATTCGGCGCGTTCCGCGATGCCGTCGATCGGCATGGAACCGCGCACGAGCTCGTTCGCCGCGCGATGCAGACGCAACCGCCTGACCGTCGCCGCGGCCGTTTCGCCGAAAAATCCGTGATAAATCCGATGCCAGTGATACAGCGGGCACGCAACCTCCGCGAGCCGGTTCAGGTCCAACTTCTCATCGAGATGATCGTGGATGTACGCCACCACGCGCGCGAGCCGCTTTAGCATTTCTTGCAGACTTGCGCGCGAACGTCAGTCCGTGCCGTGCTTCGGCGAACGCGGACCGTACAGCAACGTATTCTTGCCGCCAGTTGCGAGCAGGGGCTGGCTCGTGGTGCCTGCGACGTCGTAAGACTTGTCGGAAACGGAATGGGTAATCTGCGTGATGACTGCGCCGAGCAAACCACTGCCATTGCCGATATTGAAGCCGACTTCCTTGCCGTTCGCCGATGCGTATCCACTCCAGAGCTCATCGCCAGAACGAAGATCGATCAGCTTAGCGTTCGCGGCGACGATCGTTTGGCTATCCACGATCATGTATTTCGTGCCATCATAACCGGTGATCGTCGTGTAAAGCGCCGCATCCGCGCCGAAGATCTCGCGCAGCTTCTTGGGCGAAACGTTCTGGATATCCGTCAGCGTAGTCAATCCGTTGTGCTTGAACGTCTCGTCCATCTCTGCGACGGGCACGACGTAGTAGCCGCCTTCAGCGAGCGGCATCGTCATCTGCACGAGCATGCTGTAAGTCGCGCCGACTTCCGACGTCTGATTGACCAGGCGGCAGCACGAGAATCGAGCGTGGTTTGGCGTTGCGGAATGCCGTGTAATCGGCCTGGTTTCGGGCTGGAGGCACATGCGCTCAGCATCAGCACGACTGCGAAAGCCGCGAAGAGTTTGTTAGAAAGAAACTTGATCATGGCCGCCGCTAGTTTGGTCAACATGAAGTCCATATACGCGGACGACTCGGGAAACGCCTGTTTCTCGGCGCTCAGTTCCTGCCTTGCATCGTCCGAACGGCCGACGCTCGCGTACAGCGCGCCCAGTGCGTGTGGAAGCCCGGGCGTGCGTTGCCCTTGGCGAGAACCTGCTGACGTGCTTTCTCGAGCGCGTCAATCTGCTCCTCAACGGACCTCTTGCCGGTGAAATACGTGTGGACCTGCGGCTGGTACGCGTCCCACTGATAAAGCGGCGGAGTGGATTTGCTCGCGCACCCCGTCAACAGCGCGCCCGCGTCGACTTGCTCGGCGAGATGATTGACCGCTTCCTGGATGGCCAGATCGAGCACCTTGCCGTCAGCGTCGAGTCGTAGCTCGCGGTGCCGCTGAAGCCGATGATCTCCCGATTGGAAAGGCTGTATTCGCCCGCGCCCTGGCTCGATGCGATGACTTCGGACGTGGTCGTATCGACGATATTCAGGGTGACCTTGGCGTAGGCGACTTGCGTCTTGTCGCTGCCGAGAATGCCGAACCGCTGATGATCGCCGACTTCCTTGCGGCCGAACTCGGTGATGTCGCCGGTGATGACGTAGCTCGCACCCTTGAGCGCCTGCGACTTGTTGGAGAGTGCGGCTTTCTGCTTGATCTCGCTCATGTTGTTGCGATCGAGCACGCTGAAGCGGCGGCTTTGTTGCAGCGTGGTGAGGAGAATCGTCTTGGTCTGGCTGCCGACGCGATCGACGCCGTCGGAGAAGATGCCACGCATGTAGCTCGACCGATTGTCGAACTTGCCGACGGAGACGGGCACCGGTTTGCCTGCATACGGCATGCTGGGGACGCTGATGGGCGCAAGGGCTAGGTTTTGGATGCTTCGGTGACGTATCCGGCGAGAACGGCGATGGCGCACACGCCGACGATGATTTCGCGGATTTTGATAAAGCTCATTGGATTGGCTTCCACGAACACGGCGTAGTTACTGGAATTTTTTTGATGCCGACGGTGCGTGTAGAGAGGCGACGCAGAAGGGAATGCGACGCGGATGGGTGGATCGCTGGTCCCTGCCCGTCGGCAACAGATTGGGGAAAGGCGGGAATTGTTAAGGGATTCGAAAGCCCCGGCTAGTGCGAAAATTCTGAATTTCGCGCGGCTAGACTGAGGGCGCGAAGTGATCGATCCGGCAAGGCGATCGGCATAGGGGACAGTCAACGCTGACTGTGCCCCCTGCCACACCACCCGGCATGCGGGTCCGCACCGGGCGGTTCAGGAAGTTGAGGTCATGAGAG
>JAQFVJ010000059.1 GCA_029439525.1 Caballeronia sp. BR6202001591004 | reverse complement strand
CCGCCTTTCAAACGGCGGTCGAAATAGCGGATCGGCTGCGGCTTCACCATGTCGAAGAAGCGGAACACGAGGAACGTCCAAAGCTGCCCGGTGAAGGTCGCGGGGGTGACGAGCAAGAGCACCAGCCAGGACGCGACGATTTCGTCCCACACGACCGGCGACGGATCGGCAACGCCCATTTTCTTCGCGG
The DNA here is from genome assembly GCA_029439525.1 of Caballeronia sp. BR6202001591004. Classification (GTDB taxonomy): domain Bacteria; phylum Pseudomonadota; class Gammaproteobacteria; order Burkholderiales; family Burkholderiaceae; genus Caballeronia. The sequence goes on along the minus strand of JAQFVJ010000059.1, from coordinate 12,447 downwards.
TGAAACCGGTGAACCAACATCCGACGATGAAGCCGATCACGATCAGCACACCACATTCGGCCACCGTCAGATGCTGATTGAAGACGACGAACGACGCCCACGCGAACAGCGTGCCGACGGTGCCCGGCGCGAACGGCGACAGGCCGCTGCCGAAGCCAAGCGACAAAATGTGCAAAGGATGCGTGAGCATGAAGCGCGCGGAAGCACGGCGCGGCGTGGCGTTTTGCTGCGACGCGTTGGTCGCGAGCGTGGGGTCAGTCTGCATGAAAATGATCGAAGCCTTGCAACGTCAGAGAGAGTGGCGCGCCTTGCGAATCGCGCCAGTCGAGCGCGGGAGCACCTGATTTGCTTGCTTCGATTGTGCCGATGCGCGTCAGCGCCACGCCCACGCGCTCCGCAATGGACGCGAGCGCTTTTCGTTCCGATGGCGGCGCGGTGAAACACAGCTCGTAATCGTCGCCGCCGGCGAGCGCGCACTGACGGCGCGCGGGGTCGGGCAAGGTGCGCAGCGCATCGGAGCAAGGCACGGCGTCGGCATCGCCGACAGCGCGCACGTTCGAGCGCTTCAGGATGTGCATCAGATCGCCGGCGAGGCCATCGGAAATATCGAGCGCCGCGTGCGCGACGCCGCGCAACGCCATGCCGAGCGCGACGCGCGGCTCCGGCCATTGGAGCGCGCGTCGCCATTGCACGGCGGTGGAATCATCAGGGGCGCGCCATTCGCCCAGCAGCATGCCGAGTCCCGCGCGGGCATCGCCGAGCAGGCCGGACACGTAGATGTCGTCGCCGGGCTTCGCGGCATCGCGGCACAGCGCGGCGCCGTGCGGCACGTCGCCGAATACGGTGATGCACATGTTGAGCGGGCCGCTCGTCGTATCGCCGCCGACGAGCGCGCAATCGAAGCGCTCCGCCAGCGCGAACATGCCGTCGCTGAACGCTTCGAGCCACGCTTCCTCGGCCCGCGGCAAGGCCAGCGCGAGCGTGAACGCGTGCGGCGCGGCGCCCATCGCGGCGAGATCGGAGAGATTGACCGCGAGCGCCTTGTGGCCGAGCGCGCGCGGATCGACATCGGGGAAGAAGTGCCGGCTTTCTACCAGCATGTCCGTCGATATGGCGAGCTGATGCCCCGCCGGCGGCGCGATCAGCGCGCAGTCGTCGCCGATGCCTAGCGGCCGCGCGGACTTGTGCTGATGACGCGGCGAGGGCGCCGTCGCGCGGCGTGCGAAGAAACGGTCGATCAGTGAAAACTCGGAAAGCATCGTCGGGGATGGATATTTTATTGTGCGCCGCAAGATGATGGAAAAGCTCGAACGCGAACCGTCAAAACGTCCGCGCCGTGTCTCGAAAAAACCGGTCGAAACGCGCCAAGCCTTGTCTGACAAAGCGATCAGCGCTTTTTCAGTCACGGCACCTTACTACTTATAGCTGAATTGCACCGCTCGCGGACCGATCGGGCATCTGAAGGGCTACAATGCGTTTTCGAGCTTCCATTCTAAATTCCGCACTATCTGCCCGCCTTATGACGACCTCCGACGCCAATACCAAGTTGCGCGAAGCCGCGCTCGATTATCACGAGTTTCCCGTTCCCGGAAAGGTCGCGATCGCGCCGACCAAGCAGATGATCAACCAGCGCGACCTCGCGCTCGCTTACTCGCCGGGCGTCGCGTTCGCGTGCGAAGCGATCGTCGAGGATCCGCTGAACGCCGCGCGCTTCACCGCGCGCAGCGATCTCGTTGGCGTGGTGTCGAACGGCACGGCGGTGCTTGGGCTGGGTAACATCGGCCCGCTGGCGTCCAAGCCCGTCATGGAAGGCAAGGCCGCACTGTTTAAGAAGTTCGCTGGCATCGACGTGTTCGATATCGAGCTGAACGAGAGCGATCCGCACAAGCTGGTGGACGTGATCGCCGCGCTTGAGCCGACTTTCGGTGGTATCAATCTGGAAGACATCAAGGCGCCGGATTGCTTCATCGTCGAGCGCGAATGCCGCAAGCGCATGAAGATTCCGGTCTTCCACGACGATCAGCACGGCACGGCCATCGTGGTGGCCGCGGCCATCACCAATGGTCTGAAGGTGGTCGGCAAGGATATCAGCGAAGTAAAACTGGTCGCATCCGGCGCTGGCGCGGCGGCGCTGGCGTGTCTGAACCTGCTCGTCGATCTCGGCATGAAGCGCGAGAACATCTACATGACGGACCTTGCCGGCGTCGTCTACAAAGGCCGCACGGAGCTGATGGATCCGGACAAGGAACTGTTCGCCCGCGAAACCAACGCGCGCACGCTGGCTGAAGTGGTCGAAGGCGCGGACGTGTTCCTCGGTCTTTCGGCCGGCGGCCTGCTCAAGCAGGACATGGTCAAGCAGATGGCCGCCAAGCCTCTGATTCTCGCGCTCGCCAATCCGACGCCGGAAATCCTGCCGGAACTCGCGCTCGAAGTGCGTCCGGACGCGGTGCTCGCCACCGGCCGCACGGATTATCCGAATCAGGTCAACAACGTTCTGTGCTTCCCGTTCATCTTCCGCGGCGCGCTCGACGTGGGCGCGACCGTCATCACCAAGGAGATGGAAATTGCCGCGGTGAACGCGATCGCCGAACTCGCGCGTCAGGAGCAGAGCGATATCGTCGCGACGGCCTATGGTATTCAGGATCTGTCGTTCGGTCCGGAATATCTGATTCCGAAGCCGTTCGATCCGCGTCTGATCGTAAAGATCGCGCCGGCCGTGGCGAAGGCCGCGATAGATTGCGGTGTGGCGACGCGTCCGATCGAAGACATGGACGCCTACGAGCAGCATCTGCAGCAGTTCGTCTACCACAGCGGCACGACGATGAAGCCCGTGTTCCAGCTCGCGCGCAGCATCGAAGCGGACAAGAAGCGCATCGTGTTCGCGGAAGGCGAGGAAGAGCGCGTGCTGCGCGCGGTGCAGATCGCCGTCGATGAAAAGATTGCCAAGCCGGTCCTGATCGGCCGTCCGGCGGTGATCGAGCAGCGCATCCAGAAGTTCGGCCTTCGTCTCACGCCGAACGTTGACTTCATGATGGTCGATACCGATCACGACGAGCGTTACCGCGACTTCTGGCAGACCTACGCGAAGATGATGGCGCGCAAGGGCATCAGCGAGCAGATGGCCAAGCTCGAAATGCGCCGCCGCACCACGCTAATCGGCGCGATGCTGGTGCAGAAGGTCGAAGCCGACGGCATGATCTGCGGTACGGTAAGCACGACGCATCGTCATCTGCACTTCATCGATCAGGTGATCGGCAAGAAGGAAGGCGCGAAGGTCTACGCGGCGATGAACGCGCTGGTGCTGCCGGGCCGCCAGATTTTCCTGGTCGATACGCACGTCAACGTCGATCCGACGCCCGAGCAGCTCGCCGAAATCACGATCATGGCGGAGGAAGAGGTGAAGCGCTTCGGCATCATGCCGAAGATCGCGTTGCTTTCGCATTCGAACTTCGGCACGAGCAATGCGCCGACCGCGCAGAAGATGCGCGAGGTGCTGGCGATCCTCAAAGAACGCGCGCCCGATCTCGACGTGGATGGCGAAATGCACGGCGATGTCGCGCTCGATGCGCGTCTGCGTCGCGACGTGCTGCCCGAATCGACGCTCGAAGGCGATGCGAACCTGCTGATCCTGCCGAACATCGATGCGGCGAATATCTCGTATAACCTGCTGAAGACGGCGGCGGGCAACAACATCGCGATCGGTCCGATTCTGCTCGGCGCGGCCAAACCGGTGCATGTGCTAACCGCATCGGCGACGGTGCGACGCATCGTTAACATGACGGCGCTGCTGGTCGCGGACGCGACGGCGGCGCGCTGATCCGTCGAAGTTCGACGCGAGGCCAAGGCTTCGCGTCTTTCACGATGCCCGGACGCGGCGGCACATTGCCGCCGCGTTTGCTTTTATCTGGCGTGCGTATGCGTGCGCCGCCCCTCGCGACATGGCGGATGGCTGAATCGGACCGGCGTCTCGATGGGGGATGTCGTGGGCGGAAGGCAAAAAATGGCGGGCCGCTTTTGAACGGCATTCCCTAGGCAAATAGCAAAGAGGGTTTGCTTTCCTCGCAACACAAGACAAAACCGCGGAGCGCAATGCGGTGAAACTGGCGACAAGTGAGGCGGGCCTGTCCAGAGGTTTCTGTCTTGCTTTTGGGTGAATTATTATCTCGTTTGAGGTAAAAGCATCTCAGTATCAGCCTAATTTTGACTGCCGCCAGGCACCGATTCGTCGCCGATCCCACCGATTCGGGAAAGAATTGCCGAAATTTCCTCGATCATTGATTCGCTGTGTCATTAGCGATACCCTTACACCTTTAATGGTCGTCGGATCCTGGTTCAACGCGGAGACAATTGTTTCGTGAAACGTGCGTAGGCACTCTCCTGCATCCTCGCCTTGAGCGTCATTCTCGGTGGATGCGGCAAGGACGAGCCTCGCAACGGCGCTCAGGAGACGGTCGCGTCCGCGAGTCAGGCGCTCTTTCAGGCGGAAGCGGTTCAATCGGCGCCAGCAGAAGGCGGCGCAAGTGCGGCGGCCGCCCGCGACCGATGGGCGGGAGCGGGACAGGTTGGCCATCGTCCATGTCGGGCAGTTGCCCCGGCAAGCGGCTTCCACGCTAGAGCTGACCGAATCGGGCGGCCCTTTCCCCTATGAGAAAGAAGGACGGCGGTCGTGTTCGGCAATCGCGAGCGTCTGCTTCCCCGCCGGCAGCCACGCGGCTACTACCACGAATACACGGTTCCCACGCCTCGCGCTCGAGGGATCGCGGCGCGCGCCGGATCGTGTGCGGGGGCCCGCGCAGGCAGATCGGCGAATGCTACTACTCGGACGACCACTGCACCAGTTTAAACGGATTGCGGAATAACTACGGGATTAACGGCATAAGCGACAACATCTACGCGCACGACAACGGCGTCGCGAGTGATCTTTTCGCTGCCACCGGCGATGGCAACCTGTTCCAGCGAGTACTGCGGCTACGCATGACTGAACACGACAACCGACCCGAGGATCCGCTGGAATCTCACCCGGCGCATCTCGAAGAGGAATCGGAAGATCTCTTCGCGAACACGCGGCCGAACATCGTGCAGTCGATCCGTGCGTTCCGCGTGCAGGAACTCGCCGACGAAGCCAACAAGCTCGGCCAGCATTTCCTCTATGCGTATCTTGGTCAGGCGCAAAGCAAGCAGGAGGTGCTCGAGACCATCGCCACGTCGTTCCTGTTTCCCAAACACTTCGTCAAGAACTATGACGCGCTATACGACTCGCTGACGGACCTCGTGCACAAGGCGGGTTCGCAGCCGGGCTTCGTGATCGTGCTGGAACAACTGCCGATCGCGCAGAAATTCGACACGGAAGGCCGCGAAGTGCTGCTCGACGTGTTCCGCGACGCAGCCGAGTTCTGGGCCGAACGGAAAGTGGCGTTCCGCGTGTTCTACTCGTTCATCTGATTTTTTTCGAAGCCGGCGCGGAATACGCGGGCTTCGAACCTGACGCAGCCCGATGGGCGTCGCTGAATGGCGTGCTCATCGAGCTGTTTTCGTTTAACCAGCCGCCCCAGCGTGCCGCCAGCGCCGCGAGCACCGCGATGCCCGCCGTCTCCGTGCGCAGCACGCGCGGCCCGAGTCCGAGCGCGGTGAATCCGGCGGCGATGATCGCTTGCTCTTCCGCCGGCGAGAAGCCGGCTTCCGGGCCGATCAGCAGCGTCACCGGCCCATGCGGCGGATCGGCGGGCAGCGAGGCGAAATCCAGATCGGCGCGCGGTGACAACAACAGCCGCAGTTCGCCGTCGGCGGCGGGGGGATCGTCGAGCCACGTGTCGAGATCGCGGGGCGGCGCGACTTCCGGTACGCGATTGCGTCCGCATTGCTCGCACGCCGCGCGCACCAGCGCCTGCCAGTGCGCCTGACGGCGCAGCGCGCGTTCGCCCACGAGACGCACGACGCCCCGCTCCGTCGTGATCGGCGCGAAGCCGGTCACGCCCAGTTCGACGGTTTTTTCGATCAACCAGTCCATCTTGTCGCCGCCGGCGACGCCCTGCGCGAGCGTCACGCGATAGGGCGGCTCGGCTTCGCGCGCGTCGTGAGCATCGATGCGCGCGGTCGCGACACGCTTGGCGATATCGATGAGTTCGGCGCAGAATTCGCCGCCGCGGCCGTCGAAGAGCATGATGGTGTAGCCGGTCTGCAGGCGCAGAACGTGAACGTGGCGCACGACATCGTCGGGCAGTGTGAAGGTTTGGCCGACCGACAGCGGGCCGTCAACGTGAAAACGTGGCATGAAGGTCGATCGCGGAACGGACTCGTCCGCGGATGGAGAATGAGAATGCCGTGGCGCGGCGCGCTTCAGCCCAGATGTCGCGCGATCGCCCAGCGATAGCCGTCCGGGTCTTCGAACTGCGCGAAGCGGTCGCCCCAGAACTGGTCCTGCGGCTCAATCAGCGCCTTCGCGCCGACGGCGAGCGCCTGCGTGAAGGTCGCGTCGACATCGTCGACATAGAGATAAAACGACTGCGGCGCCATTTGCCCGGCGCTTTTCGGCGTGCGCGCCTGCGATCCGTAAGCGCCTTCCGGTGCGAACATGACGATCAACTGACCGCGATAAGTTATCTCGACGTGGATGATGGTGCCGTCGTCATTCACGCTGTCGCGCACAGCGAAGCCAAGCGCCTTCTCGTAGAACGCGATGCTGACGCGCGCATCGCGCACGGTGAGGTAAGGTGTCAACCAGGGGACATCGGCCGGGCGAGGGTCGGTCATCGAAAGCACTCCTTGAAGCCTTGTTGCGCAAACATGGATGAGAGGCATTTTGCCACGAAGCCTGGCAAACATTCTGACATTTGGCGGCATCGCTGCCGCGCTTTGCGCGAGTCGGGACGCGCTCGCACGCGTGCCGGCCATGCGCTGCACGTAACGTGCCCCGCGCAGGAGGCGCCGCAACGACACGGAAACAGGAAGCGAAAAGAGCGTCCGGCGGCGATGCTTTGGCGGCGGGCGAGCGAGACTTGGCACTTGTCAATGAGACCGGTCTGTTAGAATGACTGGCTTCCGATCCTCGTCGTTTCTCGTCGTTGCGGTCCTGAAAACGTTGTGTCACCTCGGGTGTCCGCACCAGCAAGCAAGCACCGTGGAAGCATTGCGATGGAACCACGCGGATCATTTCAGGACCTGCCCAATCTCGACATGACGACCCCGACCTCCAGCCAAACCTCCCTCATGGCCAACGCCATCCGCGCGCTCGCCATGGACGCCGTTCAGCAAGCCAATTCCGGCCATCCCGGCATGCCGATGGGCATGGCCGAAATCGGCGTCGCGCTGTGGTCGCGTCATCTGAAGCACAATCCGGCCAATTTGCACTGGTTCGATCGCGACCGTTTCGTTCTGTCGAACGGTCACGGTTCCATGTTGCTGTATTCGCTGCTGCATCTCACCGGCTATGACCTGCCGATGAGCGAACTGAAGAAATTCCGCCAGTTGCATTCGAAGACGCCGGGCCATCCGGAATACGGCATGACGGTCGGCGTCGAGACGACCACCGGCCCGCTCGGCCAGGGCATTGGCAACGCGGTCGGCATGGCGCTGGCTGAAGCGCTGCTCGCCGCCGAATTCAACAAGGCAGATGCGAAGATCGTCGATCACTACACGTATGCGTTCCTCGGCGACGGCTGTCTCATGGAAGGCATTTCGCACGAAGCCTGCTCGCTGGCGGGTACGCTCAAGCTGAACAAGCTGATCGCGCTGTACGACGACAACGGCATTTCCATCGACGGCCACGTCGAGCACTGGTTCCATGACGACACGCCCAAGCGTTTCGAAGCGTACGGCTGGAACGTGATCCGCGGCGTGGACGGCCATAACGTCGACGCGGTCGATGCCGCCATCGCTCAGGCGCAGAAATCGGACAACCCGACGCTGATCTGCTGCCGCACGGTCATCGGCAAGGGCGCGCCTACGAAGGCAGGCGGTCACGACGCGCACGGCGCGTCGCTCGGCGACAAGGAAATCGCGGCGACGCGCGCGGCCATCGGCTGGAACTACGGCCCGTTCGAAATCCCGGCGGAAGTCTATGCCGCATGGGACGCGAAGGAGCAGGGCACGCACGCCGAAGCCGAATGGAACAAGGCGTTCGATGCGTATAAGGCGAAATACGGTAACGAAGCCGCCGAGTTCACGCGCCGCATGAACGGCGAATTGCCCGCGAACTGGACCGAAGCCGCCGCGAAGATCATCGAGGACGCGAATCAGAAGGCTGAGACCATCGCGACGCGCAAGGCATCGCAGAACACCATCGAAGGTCTCGCGGCCGCGCTGCCGGAACTGCTCGGCGGCTCTGCGGACCTGACCGGCTCAAATCTCACCAACTGGAAGGCATCGAAGGCGGTGCGCGCGGCCGGCGACGCGGAAAACGCGAACCCGGCTGGCATCCAGTGGGGAAATCACATCAACTACGGCGTGCGCGAATTCGGCATGAGCGCCGCCATCAACGGGATCGCGGTGCACGGCGGCTATCGTCCGTTCGGCGGCACGTTCCTGACGTTCTCGGACTACAGCCGCAACGCGCTGCGCGTCGCCGCGCTGATGAAGTCGCGCTCGATCTTCGTGTTCACGCACGATTCCATCGGCCTCGGCGAAGACGGCCCGACGCACCAGTCGATCGAGCACGTCTCCAGCCTGCGCCTGATCCCGAATCTGCAGACGTGGCGTCCGGCGGATACCGTCGAAACGGCGGTGGCCTGGACGCATGTGATCGCGCATCACGGTCCGGCGACGCTGATCTTCAGCCGTCAGAACCTGCAATACTTACCGCGCAACGACATCCAGATCGCGAATATCGCGAAGGGCGGCTATGTGCTGCGCGACTGGAACGACGATATTCCCGCGCGCAAGATCATTCTCATCGCGACCGGCTCGGAAGTGCAGCTCGCGATGGAAGCGGTCGAGGCGCTGGCGAAGGAAGGCATCGGCGCGCGCGTCGTGTCAATGCCCTGCACGAACGTGTTCGACAAACAGGACGCCGAATATCGCGAACGCGTGCTGGCCAAGGGCGTCCTGCGCGTAGCGATCGAAGCGGGCGTGACGGATTTCTGGCGCAAGTACGTGGGCCTGGAAGGCGGCGTAGTCGGCATCGACACGTTCGGCGAATCGGCGCCGGCGGGCGCGCTGTTCAAGCACTTCGGCTTCACGGTGGAGAACGTCGTCAAGACGGCGAAGGCCGTTCTGGCCGCGTAAGTCCGCGCGTCAACGAAGCAAGGTTTTTTTAGCCATCAGGAAGATAGACCATGACGATTCGCGTTGCAATCAACGGCTACGGCCGAATCGGCCGCAACACATTGCGCGCCTTCTACGAGAACGGCAAGAAGCATGACATCGAGATCGTTGCCATCAATGATCTGGGCGATGCCAAGACCAACGGGCACCTCACGCAGTACGACACGGCGCACGGCAAGTTTCCGGGTCAGGTGTCGGTGGACGGCGATTACCTTGTCGTCAACGGCGACAAGATCCGCGTGCTGGCCAACCGCAACCCGGCCGAACTGCCGTGGGGCGAGCTGAACGTCGACGTAGTGATGGAGTGCACGGGCTTTTTCACGACGAAGGAAAAGGTCAGCGCGCACATCAAGGGCGGCGCGAAGAAGGTCATCATCTCCGCGCCGGGCGGCAAGGACGTGGACGCGACCATCGTGTATGGCGTGAACCACAACGTGCTGAAGGCATCGGACACGGTCATCTCGAATGCATCGTGCACGACGAACTGCCTGGCGCCGCTCGTCAAGCCGCTGAACGACAAGATTGGTTTGGTGAACGGTCTGATGACCACGATCCACGCGTACACAAACGATCAGGTTCTGACCGACGTGTATCACGAAGACCTGCGCCGCGCGCGCTCGGCCACGCACAGCCAGATTCCGACGAAGACCGGTGCGGCTTCGGCGGTCGGTCTGGTGCTGCCGGAACTGAACGGCAAGCTGGATGGTTATGCGATCCGCGTGCCGACCATCAACGTGTCGGTGGTCGATCTGTCGTTCATCGCCGCGCGCGATACGACGGTGGAAGAAGTCAACAAGATCATGAAGGAAGCGTCGGAAGGCGCTTTGAAGGACGTGCTCGGCTATAACGATGCGCCGCTGGTCTCGATCGACTACAACCACAACCCGGCTTCGTCGACGTTCGATGCAACGCTGACCAAGGTCTCGGGCTGTCTCGTGAAGGTGTCGAGCTGGTACGACAACGAGTGGGGCTTCTCGAACCGCATGCTGGATACGGCTGTCGCTTTGGCAAACGCCAAGTAAGCTCTCGCTTCGCGCGATAGAAAGGCCGCTCCTCGGAGCACCCTTTGTTTTGGTTGGATGAAAACGCGTTACGCGAATTTCTCGCGCAGGAAAGAGATGACATAAGGCGTCGCCGCTGCCGCGACCGTCAATGCCGTGCCGGGGTCCATGCCCATGCGCGCGGCGATCAATTCGGCGATGCGTCCGGTCAGCACGCCTTCGCCGCCTTCTTCCATCGATTTCATGAAACCGTCGCCGCGCACGAGGTCGGCCGCGAAGGCCGCGAAAAGCTCTTGCCGGGATGGTTGCCCAGCAAGCCTTCGCTTTGTTCTTCGGTGTGGGTCTGATACGAGCTTGTTGTGCGTCTATCGACGTCACTCCTGTTAGATGTTCGACGAAATGCAGGGCGACGCAAGCCGATCCATCGGTCGCGGACGGCCCTTGCGAGACCGTGAACATTGCAGGAAGTGCCGCCATCAGGCCTTGTGCGGCACCGGAAAATGCACGCCCACGCGCTGCGCCGCATTCACGATGTGCTGCTCGATCGCGCGGCCCGCGCGTTCGCCGTCGCGCGCCTTGAGCGCTTCGACAATGGCCGCGTGTTCGTGAAACGTCGACAGCACGAGTTCGCGCCGATAAGGCAGGCGCTGGCTTTCCTTCATGATGTCCGCGCTGCCGCGCAGAATCGATTCGATCGCCGCATTGCCCGCTAGCACGACGATGCGCATGTGAAACGCGAAGTCGAACTGCGCGGCTTCTTCGAGATCGGCGTCAGCGAATGCGCCTTGTAGCGCGGCGAGATTGTCCTCGAGCCATTCGATGTCGGCATCGCCGATGGAATGCGCCCCGAGCCGCGCGACGAATCCTTCGAGCGCGAAACGCATCTGATAGGTGTCGGGCAGCGACGCCTGATCCGCGAAACGCCAGGCGTGCGTGCTGCTGACATACACGCCCTTGCCGGGACGAATGTGCAAGCATGCCGAGCGCTTCGAGCGTTGTCAGTGCTTCGCGCAGCGACGCACGGCTGATCGCGAGTTCCTCCGACAACTGACGCGGCGCCGGCAGCAGGCTGCCCACCGGATAAACAGCTCGCTTCGATGCGGTCGCGGATGGTCGCGATCGCGGCATCGGTGACGGTGTGCGGCACATTTTTCATGCGAGGAATCGTCTCGAACTGATCTGACCGCCATTGTATGCGCGGCGCTGGTGCGCGTGTGCGCTGCGTCTCTCGGGGTATCCACGGATCAGCCGAAAAACAGGGTAAACCGCTACGACTATGAGGTTGACCGCCATATATTGGCTTCCTAATATCCATCATCAACCATTTGATCTGACCAGTCCGAACAGTGCCCCGGTTCCGCGATTTTTCGGACGCTAAAGGAGACATTCGTGACGAGATTCCTGAATTCGCTGTTTGGCAGGGTGATGATCGCGCTGATCATCGGCATCATCGTTGGCGCGGTGTGGCTGCATTTCGGCCAGTCGCTCAGGCCGCTCGGCGACGGGTTTTCTGAAGTTCATCAAGATGGTGATCGGGTCGATCGTGTTCTGCGTCGTCGTGAGCGGCATGGCGAGCGCGGGCCTGGCCTGAAGAGAAAGTGGGGCGCGTCGGGCTCAAGGCCCTCGTCTACTTCGAGTTCATAACGACGCTGGCGCTCATCATCGGCGCGATTCTGGCGTGGGTGACGCGCCCGGGCGTGGGCATGAACATCGAACCTGCACTCGCTCGGTGCCTCCGCGCTCACGACTTACACCGAGCACGCGAAAAGTCTGAAGGACACCGCCGGCTTTCTGCTGAAGATTATTTCCGATACGGCCGTCGATGCCTTCGCGAAGGGCGACATTCTTCAGGTGCTGGTGTTCGCCGGTACTGTTCGGCTCGGCGCTCTCCATGCTCGGCAACAAGGCGCAGCGCGTAACGGATTTCATCGATGAACTGTCGGGCGTGTTCTTCCGCATCATGGCGTTCATCATCAAGCTCGCGCTGCTCGGCGTGCTCGGTGCGATCGCGTTCACGACGGGGCAATACGGTGTTGCGTCGCTCAAGCAACTGGGTTTGCTCGTCGGCGTGTTCTACCTGAGCTGCTGATATGCCTTTCCATGTCAATTGCTATATCGCGTCTTTGACTCTTCCGATAGTCAAGGAAATTTCCTGAGGGTGGCGTAGCAGTAAGGCCGACGGTGAATC
>JAQFVJ010000058.1 GCA_029439525.1 Caballeronia sp. BR6202001591004 | reverse complement strand
CCGCCGTTAGGATCGGCATCGAGCTTGACCTCCATCCGTCGATGTCTTCGGGATAAAACTGCGCATCCACCGCACCGTATAGCGAATTCGTGAAGTACACGCGCTTGCCGTCGCGGCTCACTTCGACCATCTGCGGGCCGCCGTTCAGCGCGCCGTTCGCGGCGCCCGGCGGCGTCGCACGCGATACGACGCCGCCGATGCGTACCTTGCCCACGAGCTTCGGCGCGAACGGATCGGAGACGTCGTATTGCAGCAGATAGCCCGTGCACCAGCACAACACGTAGAGGAAGCGGTCGTCCATCGACAGATCGATGTCGGAAACGAGCGGCGGGATCGCGTTGAAGCCCTTTAGCAAGGGCGGAAGCGAATCGGCGTCGGCGGGGTTCGGCCGGAATTTCGATCACTTTTTTCGCGGCCCATTTGTCTCCGTCGCGATACCACGTCCAGATCGACGACGACAGGTCCTTCAGGCTGATGACGCAGTTGACGAAGCCATATGCTTTCGTTGGATCATGCGCGGGACGCAGTTCGAACACGAGCTGATATTCCTCGCCGAAGTCGATCTCCTGAATGTGCTTACGCTTCGTGAAGTCCCAGAAATGCAGCTTGCGTCCGTACTTTTCGCCGAGCAACAGATCGGGTACGAGGCCGTTTTCGAAGGTGGCGGGCAAGCCCCATTCGCTCGTGACCATGGTGTCGTAGCCGAGATGCCACCAGCCGTCGTACGCGAGCTGTTGCGGGCCGCGTTCCACTTCCCAGCGGCCAAGTGGATCGAAGCTCTGCGCATCGAGCATCATCACGCCGCCGGGCGCGTTGCCTTCTGCGTTGCCGAGCGCCGTGATATAATAGTATAGCCCGGCCCGCAATAAACCGTATGCGGGCGCGTATAGTCGGTTTTTTCGGCGATTTCCTCGGGTTCGATCGTCTTGACGATGACCGGTTTGCGCCGATCGGGCTTGGTATCGATGATATGAATGCGCGACGAACGCAAGCCTGGCATGACGAGATAGCACCACTCCATATGCGGATGCGGCGCATTCGGGCACAGACACGACGAGCACGCGTTCCAACCGAAGTGATGCAGCTCGTCGCCGAGATCGGGCATCGCGATTTCGCCGACGATCTTCGTGTAGTCGGGGGGAGTCGGGATCGACATCGACCACCGCAATCTTGTCCGGCGTCTTGCGCTCGGGATCGAACGTCGCCACGTACGCAAGCGTTTCGCGAGGGGCGCGTGCGGCCTGCTGCGGGGAAGGGTAAAAGCTCGGGTCCGGTTTCTATGTCGCCATGCTGCGTCTCCGAAGTTGCGCTCAGCATGCACTATAGGACAAAAGCGATGCGCGCGCTCGGCGTTGCATTCGTGTATTCGTGGGAAGCATTGCGCGAGTGTGCATATGGCCGCCACCTCTCGCCATCGATCGTGTATTGGTCTAGAATGTCAAAATATTTAGACATCTTGACAAATATAGACATGTTCAGCTACGTTGGCGGTTTAGTTCTTCTCGCGGCGCTTCTGCATACAACGTGGAACGCCATGCTGCACAGCAACGCGGATCGATTCTTCTCGGTGACGTGGATTAGCATCTGCATCTGCATCGGCATCGTGTCCGTCGTGGCGATCTTCTTCCTGCCCCTGCCGCATGCGGCAGCGTGGGCGTGCATCGGCGCGTCGGGGCTCGTGCATATCGCGTACAACATGGCGCTCATACGCGCCTATCAGAGAGAGCGGCGATCTCAGCGAGACCTATCTGTTCGCGCGCGAGCATCCGGGCGTGTTGTCGATCGCTGGCATCGTGCTGGTGTCGGCAGGCATTATTTCGCTCGCGTTGCAACGCGGCAAAGTATCAGGGAAGGGCGCATTCGCCGCATTCGTGACGGGCGCGACTATCGCCGTCTATACGGTGATCGACGGAATCGGCGTGCGCGAGTCGGGCGACGCACTGGCGTACACAGCGTGGATGTTCGTGTTCTATCTGCTGATGCCGCCGTTGTTCATCGCGATGGCGAGGCATGCCTGCACTGCGCGCGCCGTCGCCGGTCATGGTGCAGAACGCGTTGGGCGGATTGGTGTCGATCGCCCCCCGCATACGGCATCGTCACCTCGGCTATGCAATACGGCGCGATGGGCGCAGTTTCCGACTTGCGCGAGACAAGCGTGGTGTTCGCTGCATTGATCGGACGCATGTTCCTGAACGAACATGCTGACGGCGCGGCACCTCATGTCGTGCTGCGTGATCGCAATGGGCGCAGTGTGCATCGGAGCCCGAAAACAAGGCCTAAAATGAAGTGGTCGCCCTTTGATTCCGCGAAGGAGGTTGCGATGATCGAGCCGATGATCAGTGTAACGGCAGGCATCATTCTGCTGCTGTGCATCACCGTGGTAATCGTGATGCATCACCGCCACCCGCACATTCCTAACCCCAAGTCGCGCTGGCTGGATACGCATCCGCCGCGCGACTGGTTTCACCAGCATTGATATCTTGATGCTGCGCCCGAATGAATGAAGCAAGTGCGGCGCTGATGCAGCGCCATATAACGTTTCGGCCCCTTCATAGCTTCGGCTTCCATGGTCGCGTGCCATTCCTCGCTGTTCTCGATCGGATCCATGCCTTCGTCGATGAACGCCGACGCGCACTCGGCTACTCCGCGCGTTTCTTCCTCGTCGAGGTCTGCATCGGGCGGATCGTCGTCCTCCCTCGCCGCCGGCGGCTCGAGCATGTCCTGAAGCATCGCGGCAAGTTCTGCCGTATCCCACGGCTCGCCGCGTTGCTTTTTTCGCTTGATGTAATGCCGTACTTGGCATCCTGCTCGGGCGTCAGCGGAAGCCCACGAAAGGTATGGCTGGCGTCGAAATCACTCATGTTCGCTCCTTGCGCTCATGACCTTTCGCGCCGTATTCGCGCGGAGCGAGCGTCTTGGATGGTCATCGAAGCCGATCCTAGTGTAACGGCCGTTCGATGCCTCATTCGAGCGGCGGCATTCGTCTTTCGACCGGTGTTGTCTTGACGATGGCGGTGCTGCTCGTCGCGGCGCGGTCCGTGACGCGCGCGCGGATATCGTCGAGATGCTCGATGGAGCGCAGCCATAGACGGCACACGAAGCAGTCGTCGCCCGTCACTTGTTGCATTCGACGAGCTCGGAAATGTCCCGGATGGCTTCTTCGACGAGATGCAGTTGTCCCGGCAAGGGCTGCACGCGCACGATGGCCTGCAGCGTGTAGCCGAGTGCGCGCGGATCGATCTCCACCGTGAAGCCGCGAATGACGCCTTGCGCTTCGAGGCGGCGCATGCGTTCGGCCGTGCTCGGCGCCGACAGGCCGACGCGCTTCGCCAGTTCGCTAATCGCGATGCGCCCGTCGCTTGCGAGCACGGCGATGAGCTCTCGCGGTCGATCGCATCGATTCCGCCTGACGCTGGTGTGCTTAGATTCTTCGCCATTGCTGCCTTCGATTCAAAGGTGAGTGTGCATTCGTGCCTCATTTTAGGCATGGTTTCGTAGCAGATGCCTCGATACACTGATTCGCATCGACACTCGCTTTTTTATGGACCGTGAATACCGAACGAATCGACGCACTCTCCGCATCGCGCACGAGCGACCAGAAGCGCGGCGCGCTCGAAATGTCGATGGCGATGCTGATGTCGGGCACCATCGGCTAGCTCGTCGTGTCGTCGGAACAAACGCCCTGGAACGTGGTGTTCTTTCGCTGCGTGTTCGGCGAAGCGACGCTCATCGCCGTGTGTGCGGCGCTCGGCTTTTTGAAGCGCGCGTATTTCTCGTGGCGCATGATCGGCCTCGTCGCGCTCGGCTCGGTTGCGATCGTCGGCAACTAGCTGCTGCTGTTCCCGGCGTTATTCGCGCGCATCGATCTCGATGGCGACGACCGTCTACAACACGCAGCCCTTCATGCTCGTTGCGATGGGCGCGCTGCTGCACGAACGCGTGTCGTCGTCGACGCTCGCGTGGCTCGGCGTGCGTTCGTCGGGCTCGTGATGGTCGTGCGTGTCGAACCGGCCGTGCTCGCCATGCCGGGGCAATAGTACGTGCTGCTCTATGGCAGCATCTAGAAGCTGCCGACGGCGATGACGGACGCGTTGTCGTTCATCTATCCGGTCGTCGCGATCGTCGTGGACTGGCTCGCGTTCGGCCAGCATCTCGCATGGCCGCAAGTAGCGGGCTCGGCGCTCATTCTGCTTGCAGCCGCGGGTGTCAATCTCCAATGGCGCATCGTGCCACGCAGACGCGCATGACCTTCATTTCGGCTGGGACGTTCTTGATGTCTGGCTGCATCATATAGAATAAGAATAACGCGTTTTTTCCTCGACTAAATAGAATGTCTCCCCATGTGGTTCAAGAATCTTCAGCTTCACCGTCTTGCCATCAACTGGAACATCAGCCCCGATCAGATGCAGCGCTGGCTCGCGCCGCTCGCGTTCAGCGACGCATCGAGCATCGAAAACGAGCGGCGCGGCTGGGTTTCGCCGCGTGGCGACGATGCGCTCGTCTACACGACGAATCGGCAAATGCTCATCGCGTATCGCGCGGAAAAGAAGTTGCTGCCCGCGTCGGTGGTTACGCAGTTCGTCAAGGAACGCGCGCTCGAACTCGAAGAGCAGCAGGGTTTCAAGCCGGGCAGAAAGCAGATGCGCGACCTCAAGGAGCAGGTCACGGATGAGCTTTTGCCGCGCGCGTTCAGCATTCGCCGCGATACGCGCGTGTGGATCGATCCGGTGAACGGCTGGCTCGCGATCGATGCCCCGTCGCCGACAGTCGCCGATGACATCATCGGACTGCTCGTCAAGTCGGTGACGGACCTGCCGCTGATGAGCGTGCGCGTTGCGCGCGCGCCGGTTTCCGCGATGACGGACTGGCTCCTGACCGGTGATGCGCCCGCGAGCTTCACGCTCGATCGTGATACCGAACTGCGCTCCGTCGGCGAAGGCAATGCCACCGTTCGATACGTCGGGCATGCGCTCGAAACCGAGGACATGCGCCGTCACATCGAGGCGGGCAAGCAGTGCATGCGTCTGGCGATGACATGGAACGACCGCGTGTCCTTCGTGCTGACGCCGTCGATGATGCTCAAGCGCGTGAGCGCGCTCGATGTGCTCAAGGAAGCCGCCGACCCGACCGCCATCAACGACGACGAGCGCTTCGAGGCGGATTTCACGCTGATGACGGGCGAACTGGCGCGCATGCTCGCGGATCTGACCGACGTGCTGAGCGGCGAAGAGGATTTGAGCGCGGCGGCTTGAGCAGGCTTTCAGCGTTCATTCGGCCTGACTGCATGCAGAACGCCGAATGCAAAATCGTAGGAGGCGCGCCGTTGCACTTGCATGCAAAATGCAAAATGCTAACCCGGCGGGCGAGCGGTTTCAAGCCGGAAAGCCCGAGCCGAAATAAAAATCGCAACCTCAAGCGTTATGCGGCGCGAACGCGAAGTTGTTCTTCCCGTTGCGCTTGACGGTGTACATCGGCGCGCGCACCGGCGAGCGCCGCAGCGCCTGCGCGGCGAATGCATCCGCGAACCATGCCGACATCGCCTGATTCTGTTGCGCGGCCACACTGTCGGACACCGAAGTCTTCGGATAGCCGTGCGGCTTGAACATATCGCCGACGAAGCAGCGCGACGCATCGGCGCACGCGGTGCTGTATATCGATCTGGACGGCTTCAAGCGCGTGAACGACAGGCAGGGACACCGTTATCGGCGATGAATTCCTGATCGCGGTCTTGCGGCACTTTCACCATGCGGTGCGCAATCGCGATGTGGTCGCGCGCATCGGTGGCGACGAATTCGCGGTGCTGGTGCGGGAGTTTGCGAGCGATACGGAACTGGCGGCGATCGCACAGCGAATCATCGCGTTCGTGGCCGAAACGGACGGACAGATGGGTCTGGGGCTAATGCGCGCGAGCGTCGGCATCGCGAGCTACCCGGACCGCGTCGCGGATTACTGGAAGCTCGTCGCCACCGCCGACGACACGATCGTCGCGGGCGCGAACGACGACGTGCTCGTCGATGCCAATGCGCGTCACCTCGAGCAGATCATTCCGTGCGCGACGCTCAACGTAGTCGCGGATGCGGGGCACGCGCTGATTGTTTCAGTATCCGATCGAGTTGGCGCGCCACATCAATGCGTTCACGCGCAAATAACGGACGGGAGAGCGTGCGCTTACGCAGTCATCATCAAAGGTGCGCACGCAGCCAGTGCCATGCGAGCGGCCCGCTGATTACCGCCCATGTCATCGCGCCGATCAGAATCGCCACGGTCACGGCCGCGCTGCCGCAATCCTTCGCCCGCCCCGACAGTTCGTGCCGTTCGAGCGAGATGCGATCGACTGCAGCTTCGATCGCCGAATTGAGCAGCTCGACCAGCAGCACGAGCAGCACGGACGCGGCGAGCAGCACGCGCTCGACCGCGCTGACGGGCATCAGAAACGCGAGCGGAAGCAGCGCCACGGCGACGCAGACTTCCTGACGAAACGCGCTTTCCTCGCGCCAGGTGGCGGCAATGCCGTCGCGCGAATGGGGCAGCGCGAACAGTCCGCGCAGCGGGCCGGTGCGTTTGGCGTGGCCGGTTTTGTCGCTGGAACCGGATGAACGGGAAGTCGAAGCGTGTCGGGTCATGACGCCGATTGTAGATGTAGACGCGGCGCGCAAAGCGGGAATAGGCGGACGTGTCGCGAAATCTTATGTTCGCGAAGCCGTGCTCGACGCCTTGCGTTTGAGACGATCGAGCCGTCGAACGAGACGCTGCGACATTCCCGGCGGGCGTGGCCAGTCCTAATCTTTCTCCAACGACGAACGAGCACATTCGCTCGAACACAACATCAAGGAGAAGGGCAATGGACATTAATCATCGTACGAACCAGCACGGCCCGATGCCGGTGGCGTTTTTCGGCATCGCGGTCGGTTCCCTCGCGCTCGCGGGCGCATGGCGCGCGGCGGCACGCGACTGGACACTGCCGCACGGCTTGCCGGCGCTGCTGACGGCGGGCGCGCTCGCCGTCTGGATCACGTTGCTGGTCGCCTACGGGCACAAGTGGCTCACGCAGCGCGGATGCAGAGCCATCGAGGAAATGCGTCATCCGGTGCAGTCGTCGTTCGCCGCGCTCCTGCCGGTGTCGACGATGCTCGCCGCGCAAGCCGTGCAAGGCTATTCGCGCGGACTCGGCACCGCGCTGTTCGTGATCGGCGTGGTTGCTCAACTGGCGCTCGGCGGGCACGGCGGCGGGCTTCGGCTGGGACCCAGCTCGGCGCGATCTTCTTCGGCGCGGGCGCATTCTCGTGGCTCGCGATCGAATCGATGGTGCTGCATCGCGCCGCAGTGCATGAAACGCTACCGGAGGCATTGCGCCCGACGCTCGGCATCCAGCTCGCGCCGCCGGTGGTCGGAGGCGTGACGTATCTCGCGATCACACACGGCGTGCCGGATCTCTTCGCTTACATGCTGTTCGGCTACGGTCTGTATCAGGCGCTGATGCTCACGCGTCTTCTGCCGTGGATTCGCCACAGCAAGCGTTCGCGCCGTCCTACTGGGCGTTCAGCTTCGGCGTGGCAACGTTGCCGACCATGGCGATCCGCATGCTCGAACGCGGCGCCGAAGGTCCGGTGCAATGGCTCGCGACGGGTCTGTTCATCGCGGCGAATGTGATCATCGGTTTGCTGATCGTCGGGACGGTGCGCAAGGTGATCGAAGGCAAGCTGCTTCCCGCGCCGGTCGCACAAGTGAAGCAAGCCTGACGGTTCTCGCGTCAGGAAGAAAACTCGCGACGACGCATGAAGCCCGTTGCGGGTTTTTCGTTTGAAACAGTCGAATTACGCCATCTCGCTCGCGAGTGTCGTCTCGACGAAATCACGCAGAAACGCGACCCACGTCTTGATCTTCGCATCGAGGTACTGGCGCGACGCGTACATCGCGTAGACGGTCATGGTCTGGAGTTCCCATTCCGGCAGCACGCACACGAGTTCGCCGCTTTTTAGCGAAGGCAGCGCGAAAAGCATCGGCAACGGTGCGATGCCCAGTCCATCGGTGACGGCCATCGCGAGCGCATCGGCGAAATTCACGCGCAACCCCGGCCCGGCGGCAATTCGATCTCGATCCGCCCTTGCGCGCCTTCGAAGCTCCAGCGATCGATCGGAAAGAACGTCGTCACGAGTTGCAGGCAGGTGTGCTTCGACAGATCGGCAATGGTGTGCGGCACGCCCGCGCAATCGAGATAGTGCTGCGACAAGCACAGCACGCTCCGCATCGAACAAATGCGCGTGGACACGAGCGCGGAATCGGGCAGGGCGCTGGTCACGACCTGAAGGAACACGTCGTAGCCTTCGTCGAGCATGTCGGGCACCTGCTGCGACAAGGTCAGCTCGACACGCACCTGCGGATACTCCTCGAGATAACACGTCAGGACCGACACCACGTAATGCTGGCCGAAGGTGATCGGCGCATGCATGCGCAGCACGCCGCTCGGGGAAATCTGTGCGTCGCTGGCCTCGGCTTCGGACAGATCGACAAGCGCGAGCACGTTGCAGCACGAGAGATAGCGCGTGCCGGCATCGGTCAGGGCGACACGGCGCGTCGTGCGGTTCAACAGGCGCGTGCGCAAATGCGTTTCCAGTTCCGTCAGCGCGCGCGATGCCTGTGCGGTCGTGATGTCCATCTGCTGCGCGGCGACGGTGAAGCTCGACGCTTCCGCTACCCGCACGAAAATCCGCATGCTCCGCAAGAGGTCCATCGCCCCGTATTCCTGATCTTTTTGAGAAGCCGGGACTATCCCACGCAGGCATGTGCGAGCGCAACACGGCATTGCTTTCGTCATGCTTACATGGACGCGATTCGATTCGGTGACGCCGCGTTACCCCCCGCGAAGCGGCATTCACATCTGTTACACGGCTTGTAACTCAAGGCGCGAGACGCCCGGCTATGATAGATTCATAGCCGTATCGCGGCTAATCGAAGCACAGCGAAGAAGAGGACGACATGAACGTCAAGAGTTTCATCGGCATCGAGATTGCAGCGTGCGCGGGGCTCGCATGCGGAGTGGCGAACGCGGGTGGCGTGCACTTCGGGATCACCGTTGGCATTCCCGCGCCCGTGTATGTGGCGCCCGTCTATGCCGCACCGGTTTATGCACCGCCACCTACGCTGCCGGTCGTCTATCAACAGCCGGTGTACGCGCCCGCTCCGGTGTACGCCGCGCCCGCGCCGGTCATCGTCGTCGGCTGGCACGGCGATCGTTACTAGGACGGTTGCCACTACTACTGGAATCGTCGCGACTGGTATGCCTATCACGGCGGATATCGCCGCTGGTAAGGGCTGATTGCTCGAGGAACGGAATCGTGACTATCAAAACATAATCCGTCAACGACGGGGCCGGCAAGTGGTCGAGGCTCCGTTCGATCGTCGTCCCTGTCGCGGTCTTGCTCGCAGCGGGCCTCGGAGGCTGCGTGTATGCGCCGCCCCTTATGGCTATGCGCCGGCGCCCGCACCAGCATACGGCTACGCGCCCGCTTACGGCTACGCGTACGGGCCGGCGTACTACCCGTCGGTTTCGGTCGGCGTCCACTTCGGCGGCGGTTACGGGCACTTGGCACGGGCATTGATTTCCCGCAACTGAAAAATACTGGAACACGCGTTGCTGCGGTTTCTTCGATACCGGAGAAACCGCGACATGTCCCACGAAACTCTTCATGCACAGGCCGCCGCTGGCGCGTGCTGCGAATCCTTCATGATCGAGCCGAATGGCTGGGTGCCGAATAATTCGCGCCTGCCAGTGCTGCTCTGGCATGGCGCGATCGATCCCCGGGACCACGATGACGCCGCGCGCTTCGAAGCGCTATTCGCGCAAAACGGCGGGCCGGCGCAATGGCGCGACAGTGTGTTTGACTACCACCATTTCCATTCGACGGCGCACGAGGTGCTGGGTATTACATCGGGCGATGCCGAATTCATCCTCGGCGGTCCGAAAGGCCGCGTGATCGCGATACGCGCGGGCGATGCGTTGGTGCTGCCCGCCGGCACCGGACACTGTCTGCTCACGAGCGGTGGACGTTTTCAGGTGGTGGGTGCGTATCCGCGGGCTAGCAATGGGACATCCAGCGTGATGCTTTGAGCGATGACGAACGTCGTGACATGGAGGGGCTGCCGTTTCCGGACAGCGATCCGGTGGCGGGCGAAACTGGCCCGCTTACGCGGCTCTGGAAATAAACGTTACTGCTTGGCCGTCGCCGGACGACGCGCGCTGAAGCCGGGCACACGACCACGCCGGTCGCGAGCGCGGTACCGATCAGCACGATCGCGCACGCCGCCGCCATGCCCGCCGACACGCGTTCGGCGAGAAATAGCGCGCCCCACAGAATGCCGAAGATCGGAATCACGAAGGTTACCGTGATCGTGCGCGCCGGCCCAGCGACCGCGATCAGGTGAAAGAACATCATGTAGGCGACACCCGTGCACGCGACGCCCAGGGCGATCACCGCGCCCCACGCATGCATCGATACCGCGCCCATCGGCCAGTAAATCAGTGCGAACGGCAGCAGCACAATGGTCGCGGCGCTAATCGTGCCGGCGGGGACCGTCAGTGAATCGACGCCTGTCAGATGCCGCTTCGTGTAGCTCGCCGCGATGCCGTAACAGAGCGTCGCGCACAGCGCCGCGACTGCGGCCAGCGCGGTCGCCATCGGCGTGACGGATGCGCCTGGGTCGTGCGCGAATATCTGATCCCACACCAGCGCGAGCACGCCCGCGAAACCGATCGCCAATCCCGCGACACGCAGACGGCTCAATCGGTCGTTGAACCACAGGAACGCGACGAGCGCGCTCCATAACAGCGTCGTCGCGTTGATCACCGAGGTGACGCCCGCCGAGAGCGTCACCTCGGCATAGGCGAAAAGGCAGAACGACGCGGCGGAATTCAGGATGCCGACCATGAGCAGCGGCACGGCACGTTGGCGCATCGTCGTCAGGGCCGTGCGCGCGGTGCCGCGCAGGACCAGCACGAGTAGCAGAAACGCCGCGCCGATGCCGACTCGCAAGGCCATCAGCGGCACCACGCCGAAGTCGGTCACGCCGACGCGAATAATAGAGAAACGAGCCGCCCCAGAGCGCGGCGAGAATGAATAGCTGAGCGAGATTGACGGGATTCATGGCGGGCTTCACGGTAGTTGGACGGAAGCCATCGTATCGGCGCGCGACCGGGGGATGTTTCGGCGTGGCGTGAAACGAATTGTGCGGGCGGAACGCTTATATCTGCGCTGCGTTTGCAATTTTAGGCTTCGTCGACACCATGCCATCGTAGGCGCGCGCCGGTTGCACCACAAACGAGCAATTCTCACGCTCTTGTGAGAAAAATTGCGCATTTCGCATGTGCGGCTCATATCGGCTTAAACCGAAAGGCCAGGTTGCCGTCGGGCCCGTTCGGTGTGACGCTTATGTCTGGAGCTTTCTTCAAGAATCCTTTGCAGTGCGATGGACGAGGTGAACCAGGAGAAACGCCATGGACAATGCAAACGGAACAGCAAACGGGAGCGACGGCAGCGCATCGGCCAGTCGGATCGACGCGCCTTCTGCCACGTGCGGATCGATCGCGGGCGCGGCTACGCTTTCACCCGGCATGGAGCAGCGGCACGCGCGAACGGCGCCGCTGAGGCCGGGCGCAGCGCATCGGCCGGCGATGATCGCACCGTATCACGTGCACGGCAGCGTGCTCGAAGGCGGGGACAACCCCGCCGTGCTCGCGCAGCCTGCTTCAGCGGCGCATGAAGGCGAGGGCAGCCGGTTTCATCCGGATCGGGCATCGCATGTCGCGCGGCGCGCCCGGCGCGCGCTCGGTGAAGCACGCTGGGCAGTGTCGGCGCGCTATCGCCGCGTGAGCGACAGCACCGGTGATTTCGTCCACGACAATCCCTGGAAATCGATCGCGCTTGCTGGTATCGCGGTAAAAGTCGTGTCGACGGCCCGTGGACAAAGCAGGCCTCGTCCTTGCTCCGCAGGCAGTATCGGCTCGGTTTTCAATTGCCGCTCAATACACCTACGACGGTCACGGCGAGGCGAACGTCGGTACTCGCTTGCGCTGCTGCTGGCTATGCGCGGCACATGGAAGCCGTGCAGGCAGGGGACGTGTCGAAAGCGCTGCGTCTTGCGTTCGAATGGCATCCACAAGTGGTGTTCGTCGATACCCGGATGGGGCAGCCCAGCCGACATGCACGATCATGCATTTGCGCGGACCTTGCGCCAGCGAGCCGGCGATCCCGCGCGACGCCGGGTATGACGGATTCGTTCGCACGCCATGTCCGGTCTGGCGCATCTACGATCTGCTCACGCGTTTCTACGCGCAATAAAAAGGGCGGCCACGCCGCCCTTTGACCCGTGTGAGATTAGGCCTTTTTGAAATCGCCGGTTTCCAGCTCCACCGATTCGCCGTGATTGCGCTGAAGCGCGCGGCGGGCTGCATCCTCGATCTGCACGCGTCCTCCCTCGAACGCGGAGAGGAGGTCGTGCGAAGACGTGCCGCTGTTGCCGAAATGATCGTTGAGCGCATCGAGGGAGACGCTGCACCAGACCTCACGACCGTCCACCTTGGCCTCGAATGCGACGCGTGCCGCCGCTACCACATGACGCCGTCTGCTGAACTCTATCGTCATCCTTATTGCCTCCTGTTTTTCGTTCGGAACGCGCAAAGCGGGATTGCTGCAATCTTCACGATGCCCTGCGGCAGACCAGGCATCGATGCCTTGTCCAACCGCTATCGACCATCGTACGCCGCAAGCAAAGTAGGGTTTGCAATGGCCGTGCCCGAGGGGCGTTTCCGGACGCAGAAGACGACGCTGCATTACCGGCAGCAGAGAGATAGCCACCGGGATGGCTCATGCCGTAGCTGCTGGCATCGTACGCGCCGGACGCGCCTGGCTTGCCGAAAGTAGGTGCGCCGACTGGCACGCGTTGCGCGATTATTCCGCAATCGGAGCACGCGGCAGGCTAGTCGCGCTCGGCGATACGGCGGACCGTTTCGAACGCGCCGCAATCCGCGCATTCATAGTCGTAGACAGGCATGACGTTCCTTGTTCCGCAATGGATGACGGCTCAGTTTATCAAGGGAGCAGCGCTAAGTTGCATCGTCCGGAACGCATAGGCGCGTTTGCATTCCGATGCGAGCAAGCGTCGTACCGATATGGGCGAAACCTGCGCGTAGCATAGCAATTGCTGTTTCGAAAAGACCGGCTCCTATTCCAGACTCCTATTTCATCCAACGGAGGTCTCATGAAACGCAATGCATTCGTCGCAGCGCTGGCTTCGGCGCTTCTCGCCGCCACACCGCTCGCCGCGCTCGCCCAGACGCAGGCTGCCGAAACCACCATGGGCAACCACTTGCCGCCGACCGACAAGGCTTTTGTGCAGGCCGCATCGTCATCGGGATCGACCGAGATCGACGCTGCCAAGCTCGCTTCGACGCAGTCGCAGGACAAGGATGTTCGAAGCTTCGCGCATCACATGCTGATCGATCACACCAAGCTCGCGATGCGGTTGAAGATGGCCGTGCCCCATGGCGTGACGGTGCCGGAGGACAACTCCGACGTGTCGGCGCTCGACTCGCTGAAGGCGCTGCATGGCAAGGAGTTCGATACGGCGTACATCCAGAAGGTCGGCGTGCGGGGGCATCAGGAAGCCCCGTGCAGGCGTTCCAGAAGGAAGCGCAGGAGGGCAGAATCGAGCCTCAAGAAAGCTGCGCAAAAGGCGCTACCGACCATCGAAGAGCATCTGAAGATGGGCACAGGCCCTCGCGGTGAAGAAGGGCGTGCAGTATAAGTGCAAGTGGCAGCCCGCCCAGCCGCTGCACGCGGTTTCGGCATTGCGCAGCCAGGCGTGAACCGTTGGCATTTATTTCATTTCGTCGGCGATGGTCGCGCACGAGGCGAGACCTTTCCATCGCGCCGCAATCCGAGTGGCAGCAGATCACGATCTGCCGAACATTGAGCGCGAGCACCGCGAATTCCACCACGGCCGACACGCCGCCCAGCATTTCGCCGTACGCCGGCACGATATTGCCGATGTTGCGACATACGAAGCTCGCCGGGATGCGTCTGCGTAATCATCTCCGGCGACACGCGCGAATTCCGCGCAGGTGATGAACAGCGTGTGCGGCGCCTGCTGATGCGCAAGGCTCTTGAAGAGCGCTTCGCGGTCGGGAAACACGAAGTGGCTGAAATACTCAGCGCCCTGTAGCAGATAGAGCAAATCGGGATTGTCTGAGCCTTCGCGTTCTTCGGTCTTGATGGGTTTATCGGACATGGGACGCCTTTGGGTTGCGGTTTCTAGTATGCGGCGAGGCCGCTTCAGGACGAGACTGTGAGGGATTTTTGGGACAGACGCAAGCCGGAGGAGACGAGCGAGACGGTGGGGGCCGCGACGAGACATGTTTCGTCTGACGATTACCATTCGCCATCAACTTCGGTTTTTACGAACTAGCCAACCCGAAATCGCATATTTTTTTGTGACTGTTTCCTGCGACAGATTGCTCGCATTGAAAACAATCAGAAAGGAAACGTCATGAAATGCCCAATTTGCCCTTCGACGGAACTGCTGATAGACTGTGCGCGAGGGCATCGAAATCGACTATTGCCCGACCTGCCACAGTGTGTGGCTCGACCGTGGCGAGCTCGATCAGATCATTCGTCGCACGTCACAGGCATCGCTCGCCGAGGTGGAGGACGCTGTGCGTCACTATCGCGACGTCGATGAGCGAGACTGACGGTCTCTCCCAACGTCACGATAGCCACCGATACGGCGACGCACGCGACCGGCACGGCCACGCGCGACGCAGGAAGTCTTTCCTCGGCGATCTGTTCGACTTCGATTGGTCTGCCCGCCGTCATGTATTGCAAGGACATTCAACCGCACGACGTGGACTCAAGGAGATCGGCAATGGCAACGGTGAAGCAGGTTCTGAAAACGAAAGCGGACAACTTGGTATACACGATCGATCCGGAAGCGAGCGTGTACGAAGCCGTGGCGCTGATGTCGCAGGCGCGCATCGGCCGCGGTCGTGGGACGATCGGCGGCGGCATCGACAGCGCGGTGTGCGGCATCGTGACGAAGCAGGACTATGCGCGCAAGGTCATTCTGCAGGACCGCGCGTCGCGCACCACGACGGTCTGCGAGATCATGACCGCGGCTGTGATGTCGGGTCATCCGGGCGCGACCACGAAAGAATGCATGACGCTGATGATGCGTATGCGCATCCGTCATCTGCCGGTGATCGATGCCGGACGGCTCGTCGGCATGATATCGATCGGCGACATGGTGTGTCATCTGATCGAGGAGCAGCAGTTCGCCATCGATCAACTCGAACGCTATGTGTGCGTGCCGGCGCATGAATTGCCGACGTGTGCGCTCACGCGCCGCAGTCCGCTACCGCCAGACGCTGGCGACGCATATCGGATGAACAGCGCGGCTATCAGCGCGGATCGCAGGCGAGCAGGCCGTGCAGTGTGTCGACGATGCTTGCCCAGTCGCCCATCGAACGCGCCCGCACGAGTTGATACCACGGCGTCGAGTCGGGCGCGTTTTCGTAACGCCAGTCGGCGGCCTGATTGAGCATCAGATAACAAGGCTTGCCGAGCGCGCCGGCGATATGGCTCAGGCTGCCGTCATTGCCGACGAAGGCATCGAGTTTGTCGATGAGGGCGGTCGATTAATTCATTCAGTGTGACGTTGGCATCGATTGTCATGAAGCGGTCGTGATCCGCCGAGCGCGGATCGTTCAGCCAGCGCGTGCGCTCGAAGCCGCGCTGCATGACGACACAGTAGAATCGCGGGCGTCGTCGAAGAGCGGGGTGAGATGAGGCAGGCACAGACTCTTGCGCGCGTAGTTGTCCGGCGACTCGCACGACGACCAGAAGATTCCCACACAGCGCCGCCCGCGCGCGATGCCGGATCGCGTCGCATCGGCGCATGAAGGGTCAGCGGGTTGGATATAGCGCCGCGATGGCATGAATCCGACCGCGGGAAAGAGAGCGGTGAAAAGGGTGAACGGGTCCGTTCACATGTGGCGTTCGCCGGATGCGCGTGAAAAGCCGGCTTGCTGCATTTGTTCTGCCAGCTCCGTTTGATTCTGGTCGACAGTCGTTATATGAAAAAAGATGTCCGAATCGATTGTCACGCCCATCGCGTGCAAGGCGCCGAGGTAGCGCGCCCAGTTGACCATGTCGCCGAACCCTGATGCGATCGACGTCACATTGATACGTGGCGGCAGTTCCCTTGTCCGCACCAGTAGTTTTCGCGATCGACATGCGGAAACAGCACGCGGCGCGCATCGTCGGAAGACCAATACCGATGCATGTCGGCGACGCCTTGCGCTATAATGTCGCGCCGCATCCGGCTGCGGGCCTGGTGGTGGCCGAGTACGTAGCGAAAATGCTCGTCGAGACCGTCGGGCGACTGTGACAACACGCGATCGTCTTCACCGAGATAGTTCCAGCCGTAGGTACGCCGGAGATATGCGGCAAGCGGGGCCGTCGAGGGTTTCTGTGCAAAAGTTTCGATGGCAGCCAGTCCGACTTCCTTGAGGCCGAGATACACGCATGCGTTTGCCATGCAGTGCAGATGAAAAGCGAAGTGGCCGCCGTCGCGCGTCAGGTGAAAGCACATGTCGAGCACCTGGAGAAATTGTCCGGCCCGAAGATGCGTGACCGCGCGCCAGTGCCAGTATTCCGGATGATGCCCGTCTGTCGGCAGGCGCTCGTCGAGAAAGCGGAAACATGCCTCGACATCACCGGCCTAGAGGTGAGCGTTGAGGTCTTCGTAGCGTTGGATCATCATATTGTGCCGGTCGGATGGATTGCTGGGCCGGCGCTTCACCGAGACTTAACAGCGCAACGGCGGGCGCGTCGGCCGGTTTGCGACGTCTTCGGCAATATGACTGAAACTAGTCAGGAATTCCGTTAATTTGACTAATTTTTGAGATTATTGACGCTTTATGCGCAACTATATTTTTATATAGGCAACGATTAAAAGAATCGGGAACTCGTTTGCTCGCGCGCTAATTGACATGGCGGATGATGCGTTCGATGGTCCGCGCCGTGGTCCCCCGACAGGACGCGTTTGCATATATCGAGGACATCGCGCGGGTGGTCGCGCTTGCTCGTCATCGCAACCCGTTCGAGGCGGGCGATTTTATGCAACACGTCCGGCGCGATTTCATTCGTAAATACGACTATCAGCAGATGCGGGTAGCGAACTCTGAAAACGCGGAGAAACTCGATATCCGTGCCGGAGATCGTGATGCAGGTCGTTCATCAGATCGAGGAGTTCCAGTTTCGAGTTTGCAACCTCGATTCGGCCGGCGCGCACATTTTCAAGGAGGAACGATTCGAGGCATGACGTGTACATCGGCACGGTATCGGCGATGAGAAACCGGATCTGCAGATTTTCTCTTTTCATTGCGGGTCAAAGAGGAGTGTTGGCCAGGCCACCGTCGGCGGTGGCCTTGAATCTGCTTTCAAAACGCGAATGAGTTTAAAACAGCGCGTAACATTTCAATCCCCAACTGGTTGATTTCGATGAATTAGAACTTTTTCTCAGCATTGAAGATTGACTTTCGTTAAATTCCCCATTTGATAGGATCAACAAATTAGGATACCTGATCGTTTTGCATGTGCGGAAAAACGTGAATCTTAAAGGATTAATATGTTTTAATATGTAGAAGTGTTCGCGCGATCGGGCAGAGAGTGGACGGGAAAAAAGGAGGCGCCTCGATCACGCTATGTCTGCTCGACGACGAGATTGTTGCTAATTTATCTTATGTCAAGTTAACAATTCGAACGACAAAGGATCGACCAGACCGACATCCAACAGGGTCGG
>JAQFVJ010000057.1 GCA_029439525.1 Caballeronia sp. BR6202001591004 | reverse complement strand
AGCTCATGCACGACATCCGCGAGCACAACAAAAATCCGAAGCCGATCAAGTGGAGTATGACGATCCTTCGCCTCGGATCCATCCGGTGCCAAATCAATCACGTAGTCGACTAGGCAGCGTGCTGCGCTTGCATGGCGACAAGAGGGGGCTCGAGCGCCTCATGGCGCAAACCTGGCTTCTCAGGGCATGCGCGCTCACGTCAGGCTCACCGAGGCTACGCCGGTATCGTCGGGGGCGACGCATTGTGTCGTGCAACGACGCCAGTTCAAAACCAATGTCGATCGGTTACGTCGACACCGTATGCGACGCAAGGGCGAGACGATGGCGCAGGCGTCAGCGGCAATTCCAGAGTGTGGGGCGCCGACCGGATTTGTGTTATATGCATGCACGCAACGCCAGCACGGGGCAACTGTTCTGTCTGTTTGTCGACCAACGGGTACGTTCGAATTTCTTATGCTCCTTCGATCGATTGTCCCGACACACCGAGCGGCCGATGGGCGCCGCCCGGCAGCGGTGGCACTTCCGTATGCGAAACGGGCAGCGCCGGACCATGACGCAACAGCTTCAACAGGCAGTAGATGCCGGTGCCGAACACGATCGTGTAGACTACGACGAACGCCAGCAGCGACACGCCCCACTTGCTGCGCCGTCACGGGCGACACGGCATCGGCAGTGCGCACACGCCGTAATACCCGACCCACGGCTAGCGGCCGGCTTCGGTCGTTACCCAGCCCGCGAGCAGCGTGATAAAACCGCTCGGTCCCGTGAACAGCACGAAGCGATGGAACCCGCGCGCATCGAACAGCTTGCGCCGACGACGCAGCCGTCATCCGGCAATCAACATCACGATCATCAGCATGCCTAAGCCCGCCATGATGCGAAAGCTGAAGAACACCAGCGTCGAGTTCGGACGGTCCTGCTTTGGAAACGACTTGAGTCCGCGAATCTCGCCGTCCCAGCTATGCGTGAGGATCGGGCTGCCGAGATGCGGAATCCGCACCGCGTACTTCGTTGTTTCAGCCTGCATGTCGGGGATGCCGAAAGGTGTACATCGATCTGTCGTTCTATCGCGAACTGCGCGACAGGTTCGGCGCGGGCGGCGATTTCGCGCAGGCGTATGTGATCGCGCATAAAGGTGGCCATCACGTGCAGAACGTGCTCGGCATCATGGATAAGGTCGATCGTGCGCGCGCCCGCATGACGCGCGATCAGGCCAACCCGCTGTCGGTGCGTGTCGAATCGACTTTCTCGCGGGCGTCTGAGCGGCGGGCGCGATCGGCTACGATCGGCTACAGCAGCAATCGCAAGGACGCGTTGTGCCCGAAGCCTTCACGCACGGCACCAGCGCGCAACGTCAGCGCTGGCTGCGACGCGGCCTGTCCACCGGCGACGTGCGCCAGTGCGATACCTTCTCGGCGCAATCGCTCTGAACGGCCGGCGTATCGCCGTAAACGCGAGCGAGCGTGCCCATTTACAAACGCTGACAGCCCTGACTGCAACAAAATGATTAGAATCACAGGTTTTCCAGCGTGCTGAACGCGCCGCCCGAGAGCTTGTCGACGTATCCGTCGAAAACATAGGGGCGCCTTGGCAGAAGCACACGAACACCTTTCATGAAGCGAATCCTGATCGTCAAAGTCACGTCTCTCGGGGACATCGTCGAGACGCTGCCGGTCGTTGCGGATTTGCGGCGCGCGTTTCCTTCCGCGCAAGTCGACTGGGCCGCCGACGCCGCCTTTGCCGATATCATTCGCTGGAATCCGGGCGTGTCGCGCGTGCTGAGCGCGCCGTTGCGCAAGTTCAAGAAAGCCCGCAACTCGAACGATCTTAAGGAAATCGCGGGTTCCATCGGCGAATTGCGCGCGGAGAAGTACGACGCCATCATCGATATTCACGGCGTCTACAAGAGCGCGATCATCGCGTTCATCGCGCGCGGCAAACGCCGCTTCGGTTACCTGAACAAGGATCTCGGCGAGCGCGGCGCGGCCTTCGCTTATAACCGTCGATTCGGTCCGCGTCCGGAAACCGACGCGTGGCGCGGCATGCGCGTAAGCGTCGCCGATGCACTTGGCTATCAGTTCGACGAAACGCCGGACTACAACCTTCGTTTGCTTCCAATCGGGCGCAATCTCGGCATTCCCAACGAGAAGCCGATAGCGATGCTGTTCCACGCCACCTCCGCCGACGAAAAGAAATGGCCGAAGGAGCACTGGGCGGAAGTCGGCCGCTGGCTCGAGGCGCGCGGTTATCTGGTCGCGCTGCCATGGGGCAGCGATCGCGAGCGGGGCGAGGCGCAGGCCATCGCGGCGCTCGTGCCGAATGCGCTGGTTCTGCCCAAGCTGACCGTCGAAGAGATCGCGCACTGGATCCAGCACTCGGCGCTCGTCGTCGGGACGGATACCGGTCTCGTACATCTCGCGCATGCGCTGCAACGGCGCACGGTGATGCTGTTCACCGCGACATCGCGCGAGCACTTCGGCATCGGCGCGCCGGGGCGTTCGGTGTCGGTCGGCGATCACGGCGCGGCGCCAGACGTCGCTCAGGTGCTGGCGGCGGTGCAGAGTGTGATGGGCACGCGCCGCCTCAGCCGGTCGCGGCCCAGCCTGAAAATGGCGTCGACGTGCGCTGAGGTTATTTTCGCGGTGTGTCGTCATCGGCGATTTAATGTTTATGCGCATAAATTTATTTCGCGCACCTGTCCAACCAAGGCAAAATGAGGTAAGAACGCTCGTTCAGAATTAGAAAAAGGGCCATCTTCATAATTGTTGCCGCGAAACACTTGACGGAAAAATCCATTCGCTGGACGATTGCAAAAAACGTTTAAAAAAGCGCATCCCCAAAAATGTCTGAGAATCTTGCCGTTCCGGAGGGCCCGGCGCTGGTGCGCCTGGTCCCGACCGACATTCCGTTGTCCGAGCCGCTCGATTGGCCGATCCTTGCGGCGGACAGTGCGTTGCTCTTCGAGGTGGGCACCGTGGTGCCCGACGAAGCAGCGCGCACCTTCATCTTTCAACAGTTTTCAACAGTTCGAACTCCATCGCGTGGCCGAGCGCGCGGATGATAGTCCGAAGCCCGATGACACCGCCAGAGACGAGCCACTTACGCTCGCGATCACATCGGCCTGACGATCGGCGGGCCCGTGAGCTTGCGCGGCTCCGCTCGATCGGTTCGACCATGTATGCGAACCGCGTGATCGGGTTTTCGAATCCGCGCCGCAACGGCGAGTGCTCGCTATTCGTGACCCAGCCGCTGATGATGGGCTTTGGTCCGCTCGATCTGTTGCGCCTGGCGGCGCGTTTTTCGAAGGACGGGGAAGCGGACGCGTTGAATCAGGTCGGACGCGTCAGCGATATCAGTCCGTACGGCAGTGCCCGCGCCGACCGCACGCATCGGCGATTGCTTGCCAACCCAACTATCGTTTCACTTCAACACCGATGGCACCGATGTGCAGGTCGATACCATTGCGCGATCGTGCGCCATCCATGTCGGCGAGACGGAGCCGGCCACCGGCAGCCTCGCGTACGGGCTTGAGTTCGAATCGCTCGAACCGTCGCAGCGTATTGCGTTGAAGTCGTTCATGGCGGAGCACAGCTAGCGCGCGTTTCCGCCAATGGCATCAGAAACGCGCGTCAGCCCGCCGGAAAGCCGTCCGGAAACAGCCGTTCGATCGCGGCTTCGAAGTGCTGGATCGGCACGGCGCCGCGCAGCGCGATCGGCGCGGGCGGCTCCTTGCCCGGCGCGGGATCGCGCGACAGCACCGCGAACGGCACGCCGCTCACGCCGAGCTTTTTCGCGAATTCTTCGTCTTTGATGATGAGATCGGTGTAGGTGCCGTCGTCGAGCGCTTCCTCGAGCAGTTCGGGTCGACGCCGCTGGCCGCGGCAATGTCGAGCAGCGCGTCGGTGTTGCCGATATCGATGCCTTCCTCGAAATACGCTTTGAAGATCGCGCGATGCACGGCGTCCTAGCAACCCGACTCGCGCGCGAACATGGCGGTCTCGAAGGCCTTGCGGCTACGCGGCGCGACGGGCGGCATGCGCATGGTCAGGCCGCGTTCGGCGGCGAGCGGCTGCACCGAGTTTTCCCACGAATTCACGATGGTTTCGCTGTTCGGGTCGAGCAACGGCGTGGGTTTGGGCCGCAACTCGAACGCGTGCCAGCGGATCTCGACGGCTTCGCCATAGGCGCTGCACAACTGATCGAGCACGGGCGTCTCGAGATAGCAGAACGGGCATAAGTCGGACAAGATGTCGACGTACAAAAGGCTGAGTGAGCGTGCGGAGTTTGCTGCCATTAGGCACTCTCAACGACTGGCCCGCGTAAAGCGGATGCCCGGATCGCCCGTCACGAGCGGATTGTCGTGGAAGCGCGTATCGGAACAGGCGTCGGGAATCGTGAACACGTCGTCCTGCAGGATCGCGTGGCCGCAGAAGGAAATGTCGCGTGCGGTCTCCGGCACGTCGAGGCCGGCGCAGGACTTGAACCACTGGTGGTTTCGATGAGGCTGACCAGCGCGATCGGCACGTCGAACAGGCGGCGCGCGAGGCGCGTGAGGCGGTCGAAGCGCTCTTCGGCGGGCGTATCGAGCAGCTTGAGCGAACGCAGCGTGGTCAGGCGCGTGGGTTCGTTTTGTGGAATGGGTGCGGCGAGCATCGGTCTTTCGGTTCCTGAGCAAATCTGCGGTGACGGAAAGGGTGCCTCCATTCTCCGACAATTTGGCCGAATTGTTCAGCAGAATGAAGAACCCCTTGAATCGGCTTCCCGCCGGCGCGTCTGGGCGAACCTCGAAGAACTTTAGTCACGGCGTTTTCGCTATCATGCCGTTGGCATGCGGCCCTATGTCACGGAGCATGGGCCGCACCTGCCGCATTCGCGCGGGTCGGAAGGGTTTGTAAGCTTTGCGGCAAACGCTCCGGCGTCGACGATTCCAATCAACCGAAAAACCGGAGCGCCGATGAAACTCAAGCTGGACTGGACCCTTGTCTCCCCGATCGTCGCCCTCGTCGTGCTCGTAGCGGCTGCGATGATCCACAACGGCGTCATGCTCGTACTCGCCGCCATCGCGCTGGCGTTCGCGGTGTTCGCCGCCGTCCATCACGCGGAAGTGGTCGCGCATCGCGTCGGCGAGCCGTTCGGCACGCTGGTGCTGGCGATTGCCGTGACCGTCATCGAAGTCGCGCTGATCGTCTCCGTGATGCTTTCCGGCGGCCTGGAAAAAGCCGGCCTGCCGCGCGACACGGTGTTCGCCGCGATCATGATTTGCAGCGGCGCGATCGTCGGTGTGTGCCTGCTGGTCGGCAGTCTGCGGCATCACGTGCAGGACTTTCAGCTACAAGGCGCGGCCGCCGCGCTGGCGATTCTCTGCGCGCTGTCGGTGCTCACGATGGTCCTGCCGAACTTCACGAGCACGGTCGCGGGCCCCACTTTGTCGACGTCGCAACTGATCTTTGTCGGCGTGATTTCGCTGGTGCTGTACGTCACATTCGTGTTCGTGCAGACGATCCGCCATCGCGATTACTTCCTGCCGTTCACGCGGCAGACCGCGGCGGGCGGCATCGAGGAAGAAGATGCGCCGCATGCGCCGCCGCCGATCAACGGCGAGGCGTGGCTCGCGCTGATCTTCTTGATGCTGTCGCTCGTCTCCGTGGTCGGGCTGGCGAAGCTGCTGTCGCCCGCGGTCGAAGCTGGCGTGTTGGCGGCGGGCGCGCCCGAAGCGGTCGTCGGCGTGGTGATCGCGGCGCTCGTGCTGCTGCCGGAAGGGCTGGCCGCGCTGCATGCGGCACGCGCAAATCGCCTGCAGACGAGCCTGAATCTCGCGCTCGGCTCGGCGCTGGCGAGCATCGGGCTGACGATTCCGGCGGTGGCGGTGGTGTCGATCGTGATCGGACAGCCGATCAACCTGGGCCTCGCGCCGAAGGAAATCACCATGCTCGCGCTGACGCTGCTGGTGTCCGTCATCACGCTCGGAACGGGACGCTCGACGGTCCTGCAAGGCGTGGTACATCTGGTGATTTTCGCGGCGTTCCTGTTCCTGACGGTCGTGCCCTGACGCCTGCCCTGACGCATCCACTTGCGGTGATTTGCTAAAATTACTAATTTTCCCGCATGGCCGTGCGTGATCTCGATGCGCGCGGCAGGTTCCACCGCAAGTCTCGAAGGATTGGCATATCGCTTAGGAAGTCATTCAGGAAGTCGCTCGGAAAGTCCGCATCATTCGCATTCTGCGCGATGCTCGCATCATTCACCGTCACCACGTTCACCTCGACGCCCGCGCTTGCACGGGAGATCAAGCAGATTCGCTTCGCCGTCGATCCGACCTATCCGCCGTTCGAATCGAAACAGGCCGACGGCAAGCTCGCCGGCTTCGATATCGACCTCGGCAATGCGCTGTGCGAACAGATGAAGGTCAAGTGCGTGTGGGTCGAAAACTCGTTCGACGGCATGATTCTCGGCCTCAAGGCCCGCAAGTTCGACGCCGTGCTGTCCGACATGGGCATCACCGAAGAGTGTCTCAAACAGATCAATTTCACCAAGCCGCTGTACGATACCGGCACGCAACTCGTCGCGCGCGGGTTCGGGCATCCTGCCGATGCCGCAGGCGCTCAAGGGCAAGCGCATCGGCGTGGGCAAGGCACGGTGCAGGAACGCTATGCTAAGCTGAAATGGAAGCCGTTTAGCACGACGGTCATTGCGTACGGCGATCAGGAACAGATCGAGGCGGACCTCGTCGCGGGCCGTATCGATGCGATCTATACCGATCCGGTGCAGGCGTCGCTGGGCTTGAAGAAGCCGCAGGGCAAGCCGTTCGCGCTGGTCGGCCCGATGATCACGGACAAGGCGATCATCGGGCCGGGGGTACCGCCATCGGTCTGCGCAAGGGCGATACCGATCTGCAGAACGGCCTGAATCAGGCGTTCGACGAGATTCAGCAGAACGGCACGTTCAAGCGCACCATGGAGAAGTACTTCACGAACGACATTTCCGTTCATTGATTACGACGTCCGGTTCATCTGCAAAGGCATCGTTCGCAGTGACTTTATTTTTTGTGGAAGGATTCACGCGAAGATGCAGACTCGACAGCATCCGCTCATCGGCGCATCGCTCGGCACGGGGCGCGCGATCACGAGCTATCAATTCGGTCCGCGAGTCGCGCCCGAAGGCCTACATTCAGGCCTCGCTGCATGCCGACGACGAACTGCCGGGCATGGTCGTCGCGTGGTATCTGAAACGGCATTTCGCGGAACTCGAAGCGCAAGGGCGGCTGAACGCCTGCATCGTGCTCGTGCCGCTCGCCAATCCCGCCGGTTTGAATCAGCACTGGTTCGTTGCGCAAATGGGCCGCTTCGAGATGCGTTCGGGGCAGGACTTCAACCGGCGCTTTCCCGAACTCGGGCCGGACGTTGCACAGCGTGTCGAGCTTCTTCTCAAGATGACGAAGCGCACAATGTCCGCGTCATTCGCGCCGCGCTGCGCGAATGTCTAGCCGCGCACGGTGCGTGCCGTGCTATCGGTGATGCCGCTCGATACTTTCGTCGATGCCCCCGCCGAGCGCATGGAAGTAGTCGGCGATGCTTCGGTGCTGCCCACCGTGCAGCGTGAAGCGCAACGCGAAGTCGACGACGCCGAAGGCCGTTCGGTGCCGTTCGCGCCGGTCGAGCGCTTCGCGTTCTACTCTACAAGCGCGCGAAAAAGGCCCTACTGCGTGATCGCGCCGGGCGAGGCGCGCGGTTACGGCTGCTTCATCTTCAAGAAGGGCGCAGCTCGCGCCGGATGCGCCTGAAAAAATTTGACCACGCCTAGACAACCCCTGAGCGCATCGAACGCAGCACGCGTCATCCGCGCCTGAGTAATCGTTGCGGCGTCTCGCCGATCGAGCGGCAGAACATCGCGATGAAACTGCTGCTGCTCTGATACCCCAACTGATCTGCAACGTGCGCGACCAGTTCGCCGAGCGCGAGCCGCGCCATCGCCTCCACCAGCCGCAATTGCTGGCGCCATTGTCCGAACGTCAGTCCCGTCCGAGCAGGCGGATCGCGTGCAATTCGTGATCGACGCGCGGCGGCAGCCAGATCGCGCGCATCGGCGGCAGCATCCAGCTACCGGGCGGCGTCAATACACGCGCGGCGCCATTCATCGGATAAAAAAGCTGCGCCTGTTCGTGCGAATGCCAGATTTCGCGTTCGCTGTTCCGATAAGCCGCTTCGCGCGCCATCACCGACCGCGGCAACCGCTTGGCTTTGTACTCGACGCCGAACTGCACTCTCCATATCGAATCCATGTTTCCCCGCCTGGCGTCCCGCTGCCAAAAGTTGTCCGTTTCGCCGTATTTGATGGCAAGACAGCGCGCAAGCACCCTCGCTATCCTTTCCCGGTCCTCATTTTATATGGGAGCGATTCTCATTTATAAGGTTTTAAGCGGCAGCCAACATTTGAAAGGAACCAGGGTGATGCGCGATCGGGGAGCGAATCGAAGGACGCGGACGCATGTCGCCGCGATGGCGGCGTGGCTTGCGGCGGCGGGTGGCGCGTAGGCGCAGACGGTAGGCACGGATACGGCGCTCGCGACGAGCACGCGCGAAAGCCCGGACGGCGTGCAGGGGCTATGTCGCGAAGCGCGCGGTCGCCGGCACTAAGACCGATACGCCGGTGACCGAGATTCCGCAGTCCGTCTCGACGGTGACGCGCGAGCAAGATGGACGCGCAGGCCGCGCAGACGCTCGGCGCCGAGATTCGCTACGTGCCCGGCGTGACGACGCAGGACAACGACATCCGCTTCGACCAGATCACCGTGCGCGGCTTCAGTCTCGACAGCGACAACTATCTCGACGGGATGCGCCTGATGCGCATGACCTGGTACGCGACGCCGCGCATCGATCCGTATTTTCTGGATCGCATCGACGTGGTGCGCGGGCCGGTGTCGGTGTTGTACAGGCAGGGCAGTCCCGGCGGCGCGGTGCTGATGGCGAGCAAGCTGCCGACCGAGTACCCGTTCCACGAAGTGCAGGCGCAGATCGGCAGCAACAACCGCTATCAGGGCATGTTGGATCTGAGCGGCCCGGTTGACAAGAACGGCACGATTCTCTACCGCGTGACGGGCCTCGCGCGCGATGCGGATTCGTAGACCGATCACCTGAAGGAGCAGCGCATCGCGATTGCGCCGTCGGTGACGTTCAGGCCGGATCGCAACACGAATTTCACGTTGCTGGGCAGTTATCAAGTCGATCCGGCGGGCGGGCAGTTCAATCCGGTGCCGGCGGCGGGCACGATTCTGCCGGACGTCAACGAGCATATTTCATCGCACGACTATCTCGGCAATCCTGACACCGACAAGTTCAGGCGTTCGCAGTTCTACATCGGCTATCTGTTCGAGCACGCGTTCAACGATACGTGGAAGATTCGCCAGAGCGCGCGTTATCTGCATCAGGACATCCAGTTCTATCAGAACTCGCTCTTCGGTTCGCTCGCCGCCGATCAGCGCACCGCCGGTCTCTTCACCAACAACGAGCATCTCGCCAACTACACGCTCGATACGCAGGCCAAAGCAAAATTTGATACCGGCGCGCTGAACCACACCGTGCTGTTCGGCTTCGACGTGCAGCGCGTGACCAACTGCATCAGCCGCGGCTTCGCGCCCGATTACAGCGCGATTCCCTACGTGCAGGACGGCACGAAGGAATACATCGGGCAGACGCAACTCGGGCTCTATGCGCAGAATCAGATTCGCTTCAAGGGCTGGACGCTGACGCTCGGCGGCCGTCAGGACTGGTCGCGCAATTCCGACACCATCAGCGACGTGGAGACGCGCAGCCAGCAGCACGCGTTCACATGGGCGGGGCTGTCGTATGAGTTTGCCTCGGGCATCGCGCCGTATGCGAGCTATGCGAAGTCGTTTCAGCCGGTGGCGGGCAGCGGCTTCGGCGGGTCGCCGTTCCAGCCGACGCCCGGCAAGCAGGCCGAAATCGGCGTGAAGTATCAGCCGAAGGGCTACAACGCGCTGTTCAGGCTTGCGGCGTTCGATCTGTGGCAGGAGAACGTGCAGACGGTCGACGATGTGCATCCCGGTTTCGCGCAGCAGACCGGCGAGATTCGCTCGCGCGGCTTCGAGGCGGAAGCGCATGTGAGCCTGACCGATGGCCTGAGCCTGATCGCGTCGTACGCGTATCTGAACCAGACGGTGATCGCAGGCTCGCCGTCGGACCCGTCGGTCGGCAATCGTCCACCAAACGGCGCGCCGATCAACATGGCGTCGATGTGGCTCGACTAACACGCTTCAGCGCGGTGATTTGCGCGGGCTGGGCTTCGGCGGCGGCGTGCGCTATGTGGGTTCGTCGGCGGGCGATCAGGCGAACACGTTCGAGGTGCCGAGCCACTTCCTCGTCGATGCCGCCGTGCACTACAGCATACGCAACTGGCGCTTCGCGATCAACGCAAGCAATCCAACCGTCAGTACATCGCGTATTGCACCGGCAGCACGCAGTGTTATACGGCGCCGATCGCACGATGATCAGCACGGCACGGTATCAGTGGTAAATGCGCACACTTTGGTTTCTGGTCAAAGGCTCGCAAGCGGCTTCGGCAACGCGACGCTGATCGCGCTCGTGAATCAGGCGCTCTCCGCGTCGCGCGACGATCTCGCGCGGCTCGGCCTACGCTTTCTCGCTATCAGCGTGGTCGTGCTCATTACGCGCACGGCATCGCAGACGCTCTTCATGAGTCTCGGGCAGAACGCGAAAGCGGAGCCTGCGTATGCGCACCATCGCACGCATCGCGGGCGCGCCGTTCGCGCACGTGGAACGGCAAGGCTCGGCGCGCGTGCTCAACGTGCTGACGCAGGACCTCGATGCGATCGCCGTGCTGTTCGTCGGTCTGCGGCCTCGTGATGAACAGCGCGGTGATCGCGGGCTGCCTCGTCTATCTCTTGGCACGCTGTCGTGGCAGGTGCTGGCGTTCGCGGCGGTCACGGTGCTGATCGGCGCGGCCGGTTTTCATACGGCGAACACGCGCGAACTGTATCACCTGCACAGTTCGCGGCAGCGCGAGGACATGCTGGTGCATTATTTCCGCGCGCTGTTCGACGGCGCGAAGGAACTGAAACTGCATCGCGCGCATGCGCGAATTCGTCGATGGCCTGCTCGCGAAGAACGTCGAAGCCGTGGGCGTGCAGCGTACGCGCGGCTACGTGCTGTATGCGGCGGCGAGCTGGGGCAGCTTCATCTATCTTCGCGTTCATCGGCTGTGTGCTGTTCGTGCTGACGCGCTATGTCAGCGTCGATGCGCACGTGATGTCCGGCTACGCGATGATCTTCCTCTACATGATCATGCCGATCGAAGGCGTGCTTTCGGCGATTCCGAGCCTCGGCACCGCGCGCGTGGCGCTGGCCCGCATCGAGCAGGTGAACGCCGAATTGCCCGTCGAGGCGACCGGACCGATGAGCGAGGCGGCATCGTTCTCGAGCATCGTGCTCGATGGCGTGACGCATCGTTCTTTCCGCGAGAAAGAGAACGATGTCTTCACGCTCGGGCCGCTGAGCTTGCGCTTCGTGCCGGACGAACTCGTGTATCTGATCGGCGGCAATGGCAGCGGCAAGACCACGCTCGCGAAGTCGATCGTCGGACTCTACGCGCCCGAACAGGGCCGCATTCTGCTCGACGGAAAGAAGTGACCGACACCGCGCGCGATGCCTATCCCAGCTTTTCTCGTTGGTGTTCAGCGATTTGTATCTGTTCGACACGCTGCTTGGCATGCGCATCGGCGATATCGACACAACCGCACGCGCTGCTTGACGAGCTTCAGCTCGCGCACAAGGTAAAGATCGACAACGGCGTGTTTTCGACGCTCGATCTGTCGCAAGGACAGCGCAAGCGGGTCGCGCTGCTGGTCGCGTATTTGGAGGACCGGCCGTTCTATCTGTTCGACGAATGGGCGGCCGATCGGGATCCGCTCTTCAAGGAAGTGTTCTATCGCAGGCTCTTGCCCGAACTGAAGGGGAAGGGCAAGACAGTCGTCATCACGCGCACGACGATCGCTACTTTCATCTCGCCGATCGCATCGTCAAGTTCGATACCAGCAAGCTCGTGGAAGAGGGTATCGTATGAAACACGAAGCGCCGCTGTTCGAATTGCAGAAGGTCCGCTTCAAAGCGGGCACTTCGACGTTACTCGACGATATCGATCTGTCGATCGAGCCGGAACGCGTGACGGGTCTGATCGGCCACAACGGCTCGGGCAAGACGACGCTCATGCGTCTGCTCGCGCGCCATCATACGCAGCACGCGGGCGCGATCCGCTTTCATGGAGAGCCGATCGTCGCGTGGAAGCCGCGCGAATTCGCGCGTCGCGTCGCGCATCTGCCGCAAGAGTACACCGTCGACCGACGGCATGCTGGTGCGCGAACTCGTCGCGCTCGAGCGTTATCCGTGGCACGGCAGTCTGGGCACCTTCGGCGATGACGACCGCGCGCATGTCGACGAAGCGATGAAGATGACCGACGTCACGCAATACGCGGATCGCATGGTGGAGACAGCCTGTCGGGCGGGGAGCGCTAGCGCGCGTGGCTCGCGATGCTGATCGCGCAGGACAGCCGCTGCCTGCTGCTCGACGAACCGACATCCGCGCTCGATATCGCGCATCAGGTGGAGGTGCTCGAACTCGTGCGCACGCTGTGCAGGCAACGGCGGATCGCGGCGGTGATCGTGCTGCACGACATCAACATGGCGGCGCGCTGCTGCGATCGCATCGTCGCGATGCCGCAAGGGC
The DNA here is from genome assembly GCA_029439525.1 of Caballeronia sp. BR6202001591004. Taxonomy (GTDB): domain Bacteria; phylum Pseudomonadota; class Gammaproteobacteria; order Burkholderiales; family Burkholderiaceae; genus Caballeronia. The sequence continues at coordinate 2,147 of JAQFVJ010000057.1, read as the reverse complement.
GCGTGCTGATGGAGGGTGCGCCCGGCGAGATCATGACCGGGCCGAATCTCGAAGCCATCTACGGCGTGCCGATGAACGGTGCTGCACCGATGTGTCGAGCGGCCGCATGGTGGGCGTGCCGCGATGAATCGGCGTCCTGTTTCTGAGCGCATCGTGGTGCGGCGGCGTTCTCGTGCCGTGTATCGGCTTATGTATAGTCGTCGCCGCCTGTCATCGTGCTAAGCTGGGATCTTGCTGAGATGCTGCTGTCGCTCGGCGTCGCGCCGGTCGGCCTGCCCGCGCCCGCGTGGTACACGAGCGGCATCGTCGAACTGCCGCTGCCGTCGGGCGTCGTCGATGTCGGCTTGCTGTTTCAGCCGAACTACGATCTGCTCTACGAATTGCGGCCCGATCTGATCGTGGTGACGCCCACGCATGCGAGCGTGCGCGCGTTGTTCGAGCCGCCGACGCTCACGCTCGCGCGTCTGCCCGATGCGAACCTCTTGTGGATCGGGCGCAGCAATCCTGCACGTCTGCAAGGCAACGTTATCTGGCAACGGTTTCCCTTTTCGTAGCCCGCACGCAGCGCGATGCTGCCCGTCATCTCCGCCACCGGCGCGCTGATTTCCACGCAGCGATCCGCGCGCAGGCTGGCGCGTGCCGTTCTTTCGCTGGCGAGTCGTCATGTCGTCTGATTCCATGAGCAAACGCGTCATATCGACCGCCGATCGCGCGGGCAAGCCGTTGTGGATCGTATCGATCGCGCTTGCATGCCTGGCGCTCGCGCTGACCTTCTATTCGATGCATGTGCAACTCGCGGGTTCGAGCCTGTGGGATGCGCTCGTCGCACCCGAACCTGGCAATCTGCCTCAATGGATCGTGCATCTCGGCACCTGCCGCGCATCGCGATGACGCTCGTCTGCGGTGCCGCGCTCGCGGGCATGGTCGCGCAGCAGGTGTTGCGCAATCCGCTCGCGGAACCGATGACACTCGGCATCTTCCCCGGCGCGTATCTCGCGCTCGCCGCAGCGACGTCTGGGCGCCGGCGTGGGCCGCGTCGCAGCGCGAAGCGATCGCGCTCGCGGGTGGCGGCATCGCGATGCTCGCGGTGTTCGCGCTCGCGTGGCGCCAGCGACTCGCATCGCTGGCGGTGATTTTCGCGGGGATGATCGTGAGTCTGTACTGCGCGCATCGCTGAGCCTTGCGCTCGCGATCTCGCATTTCCGGTTGTTCTCGGGGCTGATGATCTGGGGCGGCGGCGCGCTCGATCAGCACGGCTGGCACGCGTGCCTTGCGTTGCTGGCGCGGTTGGTCATCGCGCTCGTCGTGGTGCTGTTGATGCGCCGTCCGCTCGCCCTGTTCGATGCGGGCACCGCGCGCGGACTCAGCGTATCGCTTGCGCGCACGCCCTTCGCGGCGCTCGGCGTGATCGGTTTCATCGGACTGGCGGGGCCGACGGTGGCGCGGCTCTCGGGCGCGCGGCGCTTCGGCGAGCGGCGGCGTGGTCGCCGCTGATCGGCGCGCTGCTGATGATGCTCGCCGATTGGCTCGGCCGTCTGCTGCTGTATCCGAATCAGATGCCGGCGGGCCTGATGGCCGCGCTGATCGGCGGCCCATATCTGCTGTGGACGCTCACGCGCGTGTCCGCGCGCACGCTCTGACGACGCTCAAGAAGGACCGGCCTCGATCGCCTTTAAAGGATGCCTGCGGCAGATTGTATCCGCCCTTCTTCAGCGATGGAAGCGGTCTGGCCATTGCTGTCCACCGGGTTGCCCGTCAAACAAAAAATTTTGACATAGCCATCGGTCACTTGCTCCTCGTGGCGATGACAAATCACGCCGACTTGATCCAGCTTCACAGGGATATCGGCCGAGGTGAGCTTGCGTTGCAACGCCCACATGAGACCTATGAACGCGGTGATGGAAGGAAAGCCATGCGTGAGAAGGCTCGAAATTGCGTTCGCATTTTGCATACACAGACGAGGCAACACGAGCAACACTTCGATGCCAGGAATCGAGCTTGGGTGACTCATTTTCATTTACTTGATGTCTCTAGTTCCTCATGGGTCTGGCTTAGAGTCGTTAACGAAATGACGTTCGCAATTGTCGCCAGCATATGATGCAGCAAGCGATTTTCATGAAGGCCACGTGGATGAAGGCGAGCCGTTC
>JAQFVJ010000056.1 GCA_029439525.1 Caballeronia sp. BR6202001591004 | reverse complement strand
TGGATGCCCGCGTACACACCCTTCTGGCTGTGACCGGCGATCGGGTTGTCCGTCGCCGCGCCTGTGCCGTAGTCGTTGGCGTTCAGGCCGTAATTGGCCGTCTTGCTGTTTTTTACCCCGGGAATTTGGATATCGACGAGCGTGCGCTTAGACAGATTGTACGAGCCGCCGACCGTGTAAAGGGTCGCGTTGCCCGCGTTGTTGCCGTTGACCGTGATACACTGCGGCGATCAGCGCGGCCGCTGGCGTCGCCTGCCACGTCATGCCGCCCCATTCGTGATCGGGACGGCTGGCCGGGCAGCAGGTTCGTCATGCCGGAACTGCGGATCGCCTGATAGCCGCCCTGAACCCTTGAACTGGCCGAGGAACAGATTGAGCATGGCAGTGTATTTGCGCGAGTAGGCGTAGACGCCGTTGCCGTTGTGCCATAGCTGCCGCCGAGCTGGCCGTTCGCCGGATTGTGGATTTCGTCGTAGATGCCGCGCACCTGGAACAGCGGCGCCGCATAAGTGACTTGCGCGCCCGCTTCACGTCCTTGCCCGGAGGTGCCGGTCGTCCAGCTCGTCGTATTCGATAGCGCGTACTGGTTGTAGAAGTCGAAGCCTGCGATCTTCGGCGATTGATAAGAGAGGTTGTTGCTCGACGGCGGCCAGTTGCGTCCGCGCACCAGCGACGCCGACGACCAGTTCGACTGGCCGAACGGATCGAAGTCCCACACGACGTTCGAGATGAACAACTCCCGGCCCATCAGGAACATACCGTCCTGCGCGTTCGACATGCCGACCATCGCCCAGCGGTGAGGCTGCGCCGCTCGGACCCGCGCCGTTTATTGAAGCTGCCTTCCAGCTGGAACACAGCGCGTGCGCCACCGCCCAGATCCTCTGCTTCATGCCCCACAGATTCGTGCCCCAGCCGCCGCTTTCCGCACCGGAAGCGATGCGTTCTGCCGCCCGCGCCGTTGGGCACGCCGTTCATGTATTCGAGACCCGCGTCGAGGCGGCCGTACAGCGTGACACTGCTTTGAGGGTGTGCAAACGTGCTCATCGAAAGCAGCGCTGCCGCTGCGAACAAGGACTTCTTTAACATCTCCTCCAACACCCCAAAAAATTTGATTCTGGACTCGAGCGAGTGTGCCGGCGCGGCGATACGAAATTGTCGATTGCCTGACGCATCGACCCGGTCTCGGATTCTGGAGGAGAACTACTCTCTGTAACGAAGCGTTTTTGTAGTATTTGGTGCAGACTTGACAACCGCCTGTGTTGCGTTATTTGGGATGACAAATCGTCCGCGCAATAAAAAACGGTGCGATATCCTTTCGGGCACCGCACCGATACGCGCCTCTCACAGCAGCGTGAAAACCTTCTGGATCAAGACTCTTCGGTCAGACTCATTGCTTAGAACGAGTGCTGGATACCTACGTACACGCCGGTCTGGCTGTGGCCCGGGAACGGGTTGTCCGTCGAGGTAGCCGTACCGTAGTTGTTGGCGTTCAGGCCGTAGTTCGCCGACTTGCTGTTCTGCACCGTGGCGACCTGCAGATCGAGCAGGGTGCGCTTGGACAGGTTGTACGAACCGCCGACCGTGTAGATGGTCGCGTTACCCGCGCCGTTGTTGCCGTTGACGTGGTAGACCGCGGCGATCAGCGCTGCCGCCGGCGTCGCTTGCCACGTCACACCGCCCCACTCGTGATCGAGGGTGGTCGGCTGGCCCGGCAGCACGTTGGTCATACCCGAGCTACGGATCGCCTGGTAAGCGCCCTGAACCTTGAACTGGCCGAGGAACAGGTTGAACATCGCCGAGTACTCACGCGAATAGCCGTAGACGCCGTTGCCCACGCCGCCGAGCGAACCGTTGCCCGGGTTGCGGATTTCGTCGTACATGCCGCGGATCTGGAACAGCGAGTTCGTGTAGGTGATCGCGCCGCCGCCTTCACGGCCTTGCGGCGTCGTGCCGTTACCGTTCCAGTTCGTAGCGTTCGACAGGGCGTACTGGCCGTATAAGTCGAAGCCCGCGATCTTCGGCGATTGGTACGAAATGTTGTTGCTCGACTGCGGCCAGTTACGGCCACGGACCAGCGAAGCCGACGACCAGTTCGACTGACCGAACGGGTCGAAGTCCCACACCTGGTTCGAGATGAAGAGCTCACGGCCCAACAGCAGCGTACCGAAGTTGCTGTTCGCCATACCGACCGTCGCCCAGCGATTGAAGAGACTGCCGCCACCCGGGCCTGCGCCCGTCATGGTGTTGAAGCTGCCTTCCAATTGGAACACGGCGCGATAGCCGCCGCCCAGATCTTCGACGCCCTTCATACCCCACAAGCTCGTGCCCCAGTCGCCGCTTTCCGCCTTGAAGCGGTGCGAGCTGCCGGTGGCGGGTGCGTCAGCCGGGCCGGTCGGCACGCCGTTCATGTATTCGAGACCCGCGTCCAGGCGCCCATACAGCGTCACGCTGCTCTGAGCATGCGCCACTGCACTGAACCCCAGCAAAGCTGCCGATGCGAGCAAAGCTTTCTTCATCATCTCCTCCAACCCTGTCAAAAAATTTAACCCAAGTTGCTGCCGTGTGGTTCGATGCGGGCGCACCCAACCGAAAAATTGTTTTCAGAGGCGGGACATGGGCGGGTTGTGGTGCATTGACGGTCCGTGCATCGGTGGCCCGGACCCGACTCCGACCCGCCGATATCGGCGTCTCCCCCATTTCTTGGTTTTGAAGTAAACTATTTTTTGTGCATTTTACTTTTTGTGCACTTCCGTTCTGGTACTTTAGTTACCAATTTAACAAAAAGTGTTTTAGACGCCAAAGAAAATTGACGTTAAGAGACGCAGTGTGTCAAAAATGCCATGCTGGTGTGGTACGACTGCCACCCATACATATATCATGGGAAACATTCGGCAAGGCTTTGGCGCTGTGTAAGTTTCAGGGTCAGGTTTCACGCCTATTGACGCCGCCGCCGCGTGGCGCTAAGTCCGGAAAGGATGGCCAAATGCGCGTCCAAAACCATCGAAACAGCTTTCAACGACACGCGCAAACGCAAAAAAGCGCCACGTGAGGCGCTTTTTTGTAGTTTTCTGTTCTGTATAGTCGCCCTCCATCGGGGCGCCAAACGGCTTACTTGAGTCTACCGGACAGGAGCTGTTTGAGTCGTTCGCTCTTCGTCTTGCCGAACACCTCGTCCGGTTGTCTTTCTTCTTCGATGCGCCCCTGATGCAGAAACACCACGTGGTTCGACACATTGCGCGCGAACGCCATTTCGTGCGTGACGACGTCATCGTGTGGCCTTCCTCGGCGAGCGTCTGCATCACCTTCAGCACTTCGCCGACGAGCTCGGGATCGAGCGCGGAGGTCGGCTCGTCGAACAACATCACGTCGGGATGCATCGCCAGCGCCCGGGCGATCGCCACGCGCTGCTGCTGTCTGCCCGACAGATACGAGGGATACTGCTTCTCCCACCCGCGGCGCGAGCCCGACCCTCTCCAGATAAGTACGCGCGCGGTCTTCGTTTTTTTCTTCGACAGTCTGAGCACGTTCACGGGCGTTTCGGTCACGTTCTTCAGCACGTTCATGTGCGACCACAAATTGTCATGTGTGACCACAGATTGAAAAGTGCTGGAACACCATCGACAGTTTCGAACGCACCCGGCGCAACTGCTTCGCATCGGCGACCTTCAGCGCGCCGGGTCTTGTCCTTCAGGGTGCGGACTTCGGAGCCATCGACGAAGATGCGCCCCTGGTTCGGCTGCTCGAGAAAGTTGATACAGCGCAGCATCGTGCTTTTGCCGGAACCCGACGAGCCGATGATGCTGATGACGTCTCCTGCCTTTGCCTTGAGCGAAACGCCCTTGAGCACTTCGTTGCTGCCGTACTGCTTGTGAATGTCGTCGACGAAAAGCTTGTGCTGCATGGAATTCATGAACGGTCCTTGAGGCGGGTGCGTTGGACTTACTTGCCTTGCGGTCGCAGATACGCGAGCCAGCGATGCTCGGCGCGGCGGAACAGCCACACGAGCGCGAACGAAATGCAGAGATAGAGCAGGGCGGCGGGCCGAACGCCTGGAACGACTTATACGTCGCCGAGTTCACGTCGTGCGAGATCTTGAGGATATCCGGCACGGGCGCGGTGAAGGCGACGGTGGTCGCGTGCAGCATCAGGATGACTTCGTTGCCTGTAGAGTAAGGCAGGGCGCGGCGCAGCGCCGAAGGCAGGATCACGCGGCGATAAGCGTGAAGGTCGACATGCCGTAGGCGCGCGCAGCTTCTATCTCGCCGTAGGGCGTGGCCTTGATCGCGCCTGGAAAGATTTCGGTGGTGTACGCGCAAGTGTTGTTCAGCGTGAACGCGAGCAGTGTGCAGTTCATGCCGCTGCGGAAGAATTCACTGAGCAGTATGTGGTCGCGCACGACCTGCAGACTGTACAGACCCGTGTAGCAGAGCAGCAACTGCACGTACAGCGGCGTGCCGCGGAACACATACGTATAGAGCCACACCGAGCCGCGACAGCAGCTTGTTCTTCGACGCGCGCGACGGGCCAGCGGAACCGACAGACAAAAGCCCAGCCCGATGGACACGACCAAGAGCCACAGGTGATGGCGAGACCGGTGATGCGGTAGCCGTTGGTGAAGAGGTAGTTCTTCCAGTATTCCTGGATGATTTCGATCATGATGTACGCCGCTCGCAGAAGGTATCGGTATTAGAGGTCGGCCTTCCGTACGCCGATGGAGTAGTGCCGCTCCAGCCAGATCAGCACGAGATTCGAAATCGTGGTGATGGCCAGATAGATCGCGCCGGCGAGAAGCTTGAAAAAGAAAAACCGCAGCGTGCCCTTGCTTGCGTCTTGCGAAGCCTTGACCACGTCGGCGAGGCCGATGATCGACACTAGCGCGGTGGCCTTGACCATCACCTGTCCCTTGACCATCACCTGTCAGTTGTTGCCGATGCCCGGCAGCGCGAAACGCATCATATCTGGATGCTGTAGAACAGCAGCATCAGCACGAAATCGGGCACGCCGCGGATCATGGTGTAGAGGGTGTCGATGCCCGCTTGGCGGTCTGCCAGGTGCCCGCGAGGATCAGCGGGCCGTAGCTTTGCAACATGGTGATTCCTTGCGAATCGGCTTGTCGTAGGCCGATCGTGCTTTCTGCTTCATCGTCCGCAGCGTGCGATGCGCAGGACACATGGCCGTCTTTCGCGCTATGCTTTCTGGCAACGCCCGTGGACAGGTGCGCTGCGCTGCGAAAAGCGTTCGTTTTCCTTCGGCTGTAGTCCGCCACCCCGTGCGGCGGAATCGGCCGGTCTCCGGCATGAGCGCCAGCGGTCAGTATTCTAGGTGGCCAAAATTTCTAGGTGGCCAAAATTGGACGCCGCCGTTGCTGCTAACCCTGCTGCCACGTCGTGGATCTGCCTTCAGCAGAAATTCAGCCTGTCCCGCAAGGTGGACACGCCCCGGCGAGGCGCTTGCGGCCATCGCCACCCCGAAAAGCGCGGTATTTTACTCGAACGAACGCGCTCAGCGCGCCACCGATTGCCGGACGAGTCCGATTACATCGATTGGCGGGACGGTGTAGTGTCGGCGCGCGCGTTGTTCGACGGGGTGGACGCCCTTAGATTCTGTCTATCGCAAATCAACGCCAAAGGCGGGAGCACACAATCATGTTCGAGATTCGTCGCAGCAACGAACGCGGTCACGTCAACCACGGCTGGCTCGACTCGTACCACAGCTTTCGTTTGCCGATTATCATGATCCGGAGCACGTCCACTTCGGCGCGCTGCGCGTCATCAACGAGGATCGCGTCGGGGGCGGGCAGGGCTTCGGCGCGCACGGCCACCGGGATATGGAAATCATCAGCTATGTGTTCGAGGGCGCGGTCGCGCATCGCGACAGCATGGGCAACGGCTTGACCATCCGTCCCGGCGACGTGCAGCGCATGAGCGCCGGCACCGGCGTGCGTCACAGCGAGTTCAACGGTTGCCGACCGAGACCGCGCATTTCGTGCAAATCTGGATCCTTCCGGACGCGCCGGGCTACGAGGAAAAGCGCTTCTCCGACGAAGACAAGCGCGGCCGGCTGCGCGTGATCGCCTCGCCCGCCGGCGACGACGGTTCGGTGAAGATCGGCGCCGATGCGCGTATTTTCGCGGGCCTGTTCGATGGTGCCGAGCGCGCCGACTTCGACGTGCCGGTCGGACGCCGCGTCTCTATGTGCACGTGGCTGTGCAGGTGGCGCGCGGCAAGCTGACGGTGAACGGCGAAGCGTTGTCAGCCGGCGACGCCGCGAAGCTGGAAGACGTATCGAAGGTCACGCTCGAGCACGGAGAGAAGGCAGAAGTGCTGCTGTTCGACCTCGCATGACGCGAAAAGGCCCGGCGTCGCCTTCGGGCGAAACCGGGCCGATGCACCACCGATTGGATCGATTTGGAACCGCGAGCGCGCGATCGCCCGCGGTTTTTTTCATGCCGAAGCGCGCGGTGACGTGCTTACGGCTTGGCCGGTGTCGACGCCGCGGAAGGCGCGCCGGGCCGCCCTGACCCTTGCCCCAGCGCTCGTGCATGCGATGTTCGTGCTTACGCATGCGCGCGAAGTGCTTTTTGAGCGTCGTGCTGACCGGTAGTCTTCTGCTGATCGTTCAGCGCGTTGTAGAAGTTCAGCCACGCCGTCGTGGTCTGCTCGTGCAGTTGCTTGTCCTGCTCCTGCATTTTCTGATGCGCGGCGTGCATCGCGTTCAGGTCAAGGATCGGCTGGTTTTCCATCGACTTGAACTGGTCGTGAATCTGCTTGTGCGCGTCGCGCATCGCCTGATGGTTTTGCTTCATCGTGGTGAGCGCGGCCTGCCAGAACTTTTCCTGATCCGCGTTGAGCGTCAACTGGCCGTGCAGTTCGTCGAGTTGCTTCTGCATGCGCAATTTCCATGCGATGGCCACCGGGCTACTGGGGGCGCCCATCATGGCCGGGCCGCCCGGGGGCGGCGGAGGCGGCGCGTCGCTGGTGGCGGCCTAGGCCGTGCCCAAAGTGAGTGCGATCGCCGTCGCGGCGGCGGTGAGGATGCGGTATTGCTTGCTCATCGTGAGACTCCCTAAATTGTTGTCGATGCCGAAGCGACGAGGCCTGATTTCGAGGGACCCGGATGAGTCGAAGGTCTTGCACTTGTCAGTGAAACCCAGCGTAGGGGTTCGTTGCACCGCGCGTGTTACGGCATCGTCCGGGCTTATTACGCTGGTTTACGCATCGTTTTCGATGTAACACCCCGTAACCACTCCGGCGGGTCTGTCATGAATCGGAGTCGGACTTCCGCGCTAAACTCTGTTCCATGACTACGCAAATACTTGTCGTCGACGACGATGCCGAATTGCGCGACCTTCTGCGCGACTATCTGGTCCGGCAGTGCATCGAAGTATCGGTGCTGCACGACGCCGGTGGCCTCGAACGCCGCATCGAGCGCGAGCGTCCTGATCTGATCGTGCTCGACCTGATGATGCCGGGCGTCGACGGGCTGACCGCACTCAAGTCGCTGCGCGCCTCCGGCGACGACATCCCGGTCATCATGCTCACCGCGCGCGCCGACGATGTGGACCGCATCGTCGGTCTCGAACTGGGCGCGGACGACTACCTCGGCAAGCCGTTCAATCCGCGCGAACTGCTCGCGCGCGTGCAGGCCGTGCTGCGCCGCCGCACCATTCCGTCGGCCGCGCCCGAACAGCGCGGGCCGTATTCGTTCGGCCGTTTCCGGCTGGACTTCCAGTCGCGCACGCTGCAGCAGGACGACAAGCCCATCACCCTGTCCGGCAGCGAATTCGCGCTCCTTAAGATTTTCGTCAACAACCCGATGCGCACGCTCACCCGCGAGCGCCTGCTCGAACTGCTGCACGGGCCGGAATACGACGGCACCGACCGCGGCATCGATGTGCAGGTGTGGCGTCTGCGGCGCATCCTCGAGTCCGATCCGTCGGCGCCGCGCTTCATCCAGACAGTGCGGGGGCGCGGCTACGTGTTCGTGCCGGACGGCGAGCAAAATGCGCCGGGCAATTGATACGCTGTTCGGCCGGCTGGTCGTTATTGTCATCGGTATGCGGGTGCTGTCGCATGTTGCGTGGTTCGCCATCATCCGCTTCGAGCGCAAAAACGTGCAGACGCGCTTCGCCATCGAAGAAGCCGTGTTTCTCGTCGAAGCGGTGCGCCAGCACATCGCTAATACGCCGGATCAGCCGCTGCCGCCACGCGTGCGCGTGGTCGCGCTGAACAGCTAGGAAGTCCCGCGCGCGCTGGATGAAGATACCCCGCTGCCGCTGCAACGCTTCATCGAAGACCTGAAAGACCGCCTGCCCGACAATACCGAGGTGCGCCTGAACGAGCCGGGCGCGCTGCCCAGCGTCTGGGTGCACGGCGCGAAGGACGCCGCGTGGATCGTCGTGCCGGTGCAGCCGTTGCGTCTGCCGCGATCGCGCGACCGCATGGTCGTGTGGTTGGTGGTGATTTTCTCGGCGGCGGTGCTCGCAGCGCTGTTCGGCGCGTGGCAGTTGCAGTTTCCGCTGCGCGCGCTGGCAGGCGGTGCAACGCTTCGGACGCGGCCAGCCCACGCCGGTCGTGCCCGAACGCGGCCCGAGCGAACTGCGGCAACTGACGCACGGCTTCAATCAGATGGTGCGTGAAGTCTCCCAGACGGAAAGCGATCGCGCGGTGATGCTTGCCGGCGTTGCGCACGATCTGAAGACGCCGCTCGCGCGCCTGCGTCTGCGCGCCGAAATGATGGACGACAACAAGATGCGCGAAGGCGTCGTGCGCGACGTCGATTCGATGGCGCATATCGTCGATCAGTTTCTGGTGTTTGCGCACGACCGTCCGGACGGCAGCGAGCCGGCGCCGGTCGACGAGCAGTGCGAGCGCGTCGCGCGGTCTGAGCCGCGCCTGGCATCGAAAGTATCGAAGTCGCAGAAAAAGCGCCTCCGACCGGAGGCGCTTTGACATCCATGCTCAGTCGAACAGCGTTTCGAGTGCCGATGCTGCCTCGCTGTCGACCGTGTTATAGGTGACCGTGGACGCCTCGAAGATATAGTGTAGTGCGTCGTGTCTTGCCGAGGCGCGAGAGGATTTCCTCCTGAATCACTTCCGGCGCGAGATCGATCTTGAGATACCACGCCGTCGACGACAGCCGCGTCTGAAACGAGCCGTACTCGGCGAACAGATGATCGAACGTTTCAGCATCCTGATCGCGGCACACGATGACCAGATTTCCCTTCATGCAATCCTCCGATGACGGCAGCACCATTCGCTATCGAACATCGATGATACCTGCGCGATGCGCGGGCGTGGCGACGGGCGCGTGACGGTGTAATGACGCGGGTTGAACCGGCAGTGAAAGACGCTATTTGTCCGCCAGCGAGTTCTCGGGATGCCGTTCGGGCGGTGAGGGATCGGTGGGGCGCACTTCGCTACGGTTGCGTCCGTGCGATTTCGCCTCGTAGAGCGCGAGGTCCGCGCGGGACAAAATCCATTTGAGTGCATCGCCGTCCGCGAGTTCGGTGATACCGATGCTCACCGACAGCACCGCGTCGGTAGGAAGATGCGCGCAATGCTCGTGATGGAAGCGCTTGCGCAGCCGTTCGAGCACGGCCTGCGGTCGGCAAGCGAAGTCTGCGGCAGCAGAATGCCGAATTCCTCGCCGCCGAGCCGGCTGACGGCGTCGCTCGGGCGCAACTGCGCGCGGCACATTTCGGCGAAATGCTCCAGCGCGCGGTCGCCGGAGGCGTGGCCGAAGCGGTTGTTGACCTGCTTGAAGTGGTCAAGATCGGTGATCGCGACCGGACAGCGGTATGCCCGTCGAGCGCGCGAGAGTTCGATTTCGTGGCGCAGCGTGTCGAGGAAATAGCGGCGCGACAGCGCGCCCGTCAGCGCATCGTGGCGCGCTTCGGCCGTGGCGAACTGTTCGGTGAGATCGCGCGTGGCGCGGTGCAGGCGCCGCTCGCGAGAGTATGGAGTCGCGATCACGATGGCCAGCGTGACGACACCCAGCATCGTCAGAAACACGAGGAAGCGGTCGCGGCTGTGATTGCGGCTGGATCTCCGGCCAGCTCCGTCAGCGGCTGCACGATATGCGCGGAGAGACCCGAAGGCTCGTACGTTTGCCGTAGAGCGACGGAACCGTGCTGCCGTTGGCGGCGTAGAAGCTCTGCGCCGACATGGACCACGCGCAGTTGCGGGAAGGATTCGCGCCGATAGTGACCGCTGCGCTCAGCGGGCGTCATGCGGGTGACGGGCGCATCCGGGCATCGATTCGTATTCGAGCCGGCCGTCGTGCGCCATCACGACGCCGCCGTTCTCGTCGGTGACGAAGGTGCCGACGCGCGACACCCCGTCCTGATAGGCCGGCGCCGCGATAAAGATGCCCGGCTCGGCGGACAGGTGTCCGACGCCGTACATTTCGACGAAGCCGCCGAGCAGCGCGCGCACGACATAGGCGCGCGCTCATGTCGAAGCCGATGAAGCTGTTGTCGTTTTTCGCATTGCTCGCCGCGATGCACAGGCCCTGGCCGTTGACGAGCCAGATCGAGTCGAGACTGGAGAAACCCTGCGCGTCGTGCAGAAAGCGATTGACCTTGGCGAGCCCCGGCTGCGCGGTCCATTTGACTCGCCGCTCGCTCTCGGAGCTCGACGGGCTCGACGCGTAATGCTTCGACTCCGCGAGCGCCCGCTGCGTAAGGTCTATCTGCGCGAGCGTCGTCGGAATCGCGCGGGACATGGCCAGGTCGCTCGCGATGATCTGCGCCATGTTGTCGACGATGGACGCGGCCATCTGCCGCTCCGCGCGCACCGTCGCGGTCATCTCCTGCTGCACCATGCGGTCCGACAGCAGTCCGGCCGCGAGCCACAACGCGAACACCAGCAGCGTCAGGCCGAACAGGGCGATCGAACGGTGCAGGAGGAGCTTTTTTATCGCTGGGTGTCGCGTCTGGCGTCACGCGCGGGCGTCGCGCCGCGCGCCTGAATCGGGCGATGCCGGCCCGCGATTCACCATGCGGGACTCGCTTTCGCCAGCCAAAAACGGGATAATCGCCGCCCGGGCATGTGCAGAGGCACAAGTCGGGGTGCGGGCGAGCGCCGGACAAGGGCAGGCGCTCGGCTTGCGAAAGCCAAGGTGGCGCGCGGCAGGGTGAGCCGGGCGGCCCGCCGAGGCAGCGCTCATGCGGCGTGAGCGACTCCCGCGGGTGATCGGTTCAATCGGCTCAAGCGGTTCGCAGTCCGGTTTCAATTCGGCGTCACGCATCGCATCGGTGCTCAAATTATTGTTCGTAATAGCCCAGATTGGACGATGTTTTTTGCCGCCTATCAAGCGCCGCGTCGTGCGTCTAGTTCGACCTGTTCGCGGCGCGTTCACAGCGCCCCATGCCGGCGGTTCAGCAGGCGGTTCAATTGGGTCTGGCTGCTATCTACCGGGCAGCCATGACGCTGTAACGGCATGACGCGAGTCGCGGACTGAGGGGTGCGGTACGGCGCAGACGGCACGGCGTGGCTTCAATGGTGTTTCCGAGCGGGTCTCCTGGACATGGATCGTGTATGCCCCTTCATTTTGCCTGCGCCGTGCCGAAGAGCAACAGATACATCGCACGATTGACATACGAAGCTGCTTCAGGATTGTGACTGTCACGAACCTTGGTGTAGTGTCGCTCGCTCCGGCGCGGATCGATTCACGCCGCCTGCCACGATGCCGGTGTCTCGTGTAGTCTTTTTCGCCCGATCGCCCGATGACGCGTTGAGCGTCTAGCGGCTCGGGCAGCATGCCCTAACGGACTCAAAGATGGACGCAAGCAGAGAGGCTGGTCTCGATACGTCCATCAAGGTGAATGGTCAGCGTCTGTGGGACAGCCTCATGACGATGGCAAAAATCGGCGCGACGCCCAAGGGCGGTGTCTGCCGTTTCGCGCTGACGGATCTCGACCGCGAAGGGCGCGATCTCGTCGTGAGCTGGGCGAAGGAAGCGGGCTGCACGGTGAGCGTCGATCAGATGGGCAACGTGTTCATGCGTCGCGCGGGCCGCAATTCCGACGCGCTGCCGGTGATGACCGGTTCGCACGCCGACTCGCAGCCGACGGGCGGACGCTTTGACGGCATCTACGGTGTGCTTGGCGGACTCGAAGTGATCCGCACGCTCAACGATCGCGCGATCGAGGCCGAGCATCCGGTCGAGGTCGTGATCTGGACCAACGAGGAAGGCTCGCGCTTCGCGCCGGCGATGGGTCGCGCCTCTGGTGTCTTCGCTGGCGAATTCACGCTCGAATACGGGCTGTCGCGCAAGGACGTCGATGGCACAAGACCATCGGAGAGGAACTGAAGCGCATATCGGCTATGCGGGCGACGTGCCGTGCGGCGGACGCAAGTTGCATGCAGCGTTCGAATTGCATATCGAGCAAGGGCCGATTCTCGAAGCCGAGGATAAAACAATCGGCGTCGTCACACCGATGCGCAAGGCCAGCGCTGGTACGAAATCATGCTCACGGGGTAGGAAGCGCACGCCGGCCCCACGCCGATGCCGTGCCGCAAGGACGCACTGCTCGGCGCATCGCGCGTGGTGGATCTCGTCAATCGCATCGGCCTGGACAATGCGCTGCTCGCCTGCGCGACGGTCGGCATGATGCAAGTGCATCCGAACTCGCGCAATGTGATTCCGGGCCGCGTGTTCTTCACCGTCGATTTCCGTCATCCCGACGATGCCGTGCTCGCCCGCATGGACGCCGCGTTGCAGCGTTACGCGACCGACTGGGTGATGACCAAGGGTGGGCCGTTGTTCCAGCGTGCGCCGGAAACGGGGCGCCGTGTCGCGATCGTCGGAGCAGGGCCGGCCGGGCTGGCGTGCGCGTATCGGCTTGCATTGGCGGGACACGACGCCGTCATCTTCGATGCGCGCACGAAGCCTGGCGGTCTCAACGAATACGGCAGCGCGGCGTACAAGACGGTCCAGGACTTTGCGCAGCGCGAGATCGAATGGCTGCATTCGATCGGCGGCATCGAGATAAAGACGGGCATGGCGCTCGGTCGTGATTTCACGCTCGACGAATTGCGCAAGCTACGACGCGGTGTTCGTCGCGTTCGGTCTGGCCAGTGTACGCCAACTCGCGCTCGAAGGCGTGATGAACGCGGTCGATTTCATCGAACGGTGCGTCAGGCCGACGATCTCGCTAACGTGCCGGTTGGTGCGCGGCGGCGGCAACACCGCGGTCGATGCCGCGGTGCAGAGCCGCAAGCTCGGCGCCACGACGGTGATGATGGATGATGGCTTACCGGCGCGGCGTCGAGAACATGAGCGCGACGTGGGCCGAACGCGGGTTCGCGCAGACGAGCGGCGTGAGCATCGTCACGCATGCGAAGCCGGTGCGTCTGATCGGCGACGAGGGCATCGTCACCGGCGTCGAATTCGAGCGCTACGGCGAACGCTTCGTGATCGAAGCGGACATGGTGCTGAAGGCGATCGGGCAGACGCCGGTGCCGGTCGGCATCGATCGCGAATTGCTCGCGCTGGACGGCGGGACGCATCGTCACCGATGAAAACCCGTCAGACCACGCTCGCGAAAGTGTGGGTCGGCGGCGATTGCGCCACCCACGAAGGACTCGATCTCACGGTGCAGGCCGTGCAGGACGGCAAGCTCGCGGCGGCGTCGATCGACGCGTCGTTCGAGCTGACTGCGATCAAAGTCGCCTGACCATCATAAAGG
>JAQFVJ010000055.1 GCA_029439525.1 Caballeronia sp. BR6202001591004 | reverse complement strand
GGGGGGGGGGCGAGCAGTTCAGACAATGGATGCTTTCCGAATTGCCCGACGATCGCAGGGTCGTGCTGTTCGTCGTGGCGTTTTCGTTCGGCTGTCTGCTCGAAGGCATTTCGGGCTTCGGCACGCTCGTCGCGATCACCAGCGCGCTGCTCGTCGGACTGGGCTTTCCCGCGCTCGGAGCGCTGATGTTCACGCTTATCTTCAATACCGCGCCGGTCGCGTTCGGTGCGCTCGGCACGCCCATTACCGTGCTCGGCGCGGTGACGTCGCTGCCTGCCGCGCCATTGGGCGCGATGGTCGGCAGGCAGTTACCGTTCTTCGCGTTCCTGCTGCCGTTCTATGTCATGAGCATGTACAGCGGCCTGTGTTCGATCGGCAAGCTATGGCCCGCGCTCGCCGTATCGGGCGGAAGTTTCGCGCTCGCGCAGTTCGTTACGTCGAATTATCTCGGCCATTAATTGACGGACGTGCTGTCATCGCTCACTTCGCTGATCGTCACCATCGTGTTCTTAAAAGTCTGGCGCCCGGCGCCCGATCCCGACTACACTGTCGTGCGCAGCGATGGCAGCACGCGCACCGATGCGCACGTCGGTTACGGCGGTTGGTTGCCGTGGATCATCGTGTCGGTGGTCGTGATCGTATGGGTGAACGCGGAAGTCGCGAAGATCGGCGACATCAAGATTCCGTGGCCGGCCCTGCACAACACGGTGTACGTGTCGCTGTATCACAAGCCCTATGCAGCGGTGTGGGACTTCCAGCCGCTCGGCACCGGCACGGCGATTCTGCTCGCGGCCATCGTCACGGCAGCATGGACGCGCACCGGCGTCGGCGCATTCATGGAGTGCGTCGCGCAGACCTGGCGACAGACGCGCATCGCCATTCTCACGGTGATGATGATCGTCGGGCTCGCGTATCTGCTCAACTATTCCGGCATGAGCTACACGCTCGCCATGGGCGTGGCATCGACGGGCGCGCTGTTTCCGTTCGTCTCCGCGACGCTCGGCTGGGTCGCCGTGTTTCTGTCGGGCAGCGATACATCGGGCAACGCGCTGTTTGGCAATCTGCAAGTGGTCGCGGCGCGGCAAGTGGGCGTCGATCCCGTGCTGATGGCGGCGGCGACCAATTCGTCGGGTGGCGTGATGGGCAAGATGATTTCGCCGCAAAACATTTCGACGGGCGTATCGACGACGGAACTCAAAGGGCAGGAGGGCGTGGTCTTCGCGCGCACGTTCTGGCATAGAGTTAGAGTATTTTTGACCTTGCTATTGGGCGTGCTGGTCGTACTGCAACAGCATGTTTTCCCGTGGATGATTCCGGTGGTGCCGCATTGACAATCGTATCGGATAACTAATCAATACTTTATGTCGTTGAGCCGGCCGCAATCCCAAATCGCGAGCTTCCACACTTTTCGTGCACGAATCGTTATGGGCTGTTAGATTACCGGTCAGTCGAATCGATGAACAAGAGAGTCCGATGGCCGACAGACCCGATTCCCCTGCGTCCCCCGCTCGTTTGCTGTTCCTGATCGCCGTCGTCGTGGCCGTGCTGGTGTTCGTATACGGCGGGATGGCCCACGCCAGGGCGCCTGCCACCACCCAGGATCGTCAATAGCCTCGCGCCGCCGGGCGGTCCCGCGCTGGGCTTCCGGCGCAATCACGCCAAGGGGCATCTGCTTTACCGGCTTACCGGCACCTTCAATTCCAACGGCGCTGCCGCATCTTTGTCCAAGGCAACTCTGTTCGCTTCGGGATCTTATTCGGTGACGGGACGCTTCAATCTCGCCACAGCGCGGATCCGAAAATGTCGGATGCGATGGCGCGTGTGCGCGACCTCGGCCTGCGCGTCGTGATGCCCGACAACACCGAGTGGTGCTCCGCGATGATCGATGCGCCGTTCTTCCCCGTCGCGACCGTCGACGGTTTCTGCGCGCTGCAACGCGCGTTCGCCGACAAGGGCAACC
Source organism: Caballeronia sp. BR6202001591004 (assembly GCA_029439525.1). Lineage (GTDB taxonomy): Bacteria > Pseudomonadota > Gammaproteobacteria > Burkholderiales > Burkholderiaceae > Caballeronia. The sequence continues at coordinate 15,807 of JAQFVJ010000055.1, read as the reverse complement.
CCGACGCAATAAAGAACTTTGCAGCCGCGCATCCGGAAATCGGCGCGTTTGGCAAATGGGCGGGCAGCGCGCCGTGGACGGCACATCGTATGCGGAAGATCGCTACAACAGCCTCAACAGCTTCATCTTCACGAACGCGCAGGGACAGGATCAACTGGTGCGCTGGTTCTTCGTGCCTGAGGCAAAAGTGGAGGAGCTTTCCGCAGACCAATTGAAGAAGGCTCGCGGCGCAAACTTCCTCGATGTGGACATCACGCAGCGTGTGCAGAGCGAGCCGCAGCACTGGAACCTGATCGTCACCGTCGCGAATCCGGGCGACCCGAGCCACGATCCGAGCAAGGCAGGCCGGACGATCGCAAGACGGTCAACGCGGGCACGCTGGTGGTGAAGGCCATCCAACCCGAGCCGGACGGCCCGTGCCGCGATCTCAACTTCGATCCGACCGTGCTGCCCGCTGGCATGCGCGTATCCGACGATCCGTTTCCGGCCGCGCGTTCGGCGGCGTATATTCAGTGTCGTTCAATCGCCGCACGGTCGAGGACAAATACCATCCGCATACCGACGCGCAAGGAGCCAAGCCATGAGCCGAGTCATGACGCAGACCCACGCGCGTTTTTCGCCGCTGCACCGCGCCTTGCACTGGATCATGGCGGTTTGCATTCTCGCAATACTGTTCATCGGCGTGGGCATGGTTTCGACCGGCCGGACTATCTGACGCTGGTGTCGATCCCCAAGCCGCTGGGTGCCATCATCCTCGTGCTTGGCCTGATTCGTCTCGTTGTGCGGCTCGTGCGCGGCGCACCGCCGTTGCCCGTCGACATGCCCGCGCCGATGAAGCCCGCGGCGTATCTGTCGCATCTCGCCTTCTATGCGCTGATGATTGCGTTGCCGCTGATCGGCTACGGCATGCTGTCGGCGGTGGATTATCCGGTGATCGTGTTCGGCATGCGTCTGCCGTCGCTGCTTCCGCATAGCAACGAACTGCATTCGATGTTGTGGAAGGCACATCGTTTTCTCGCGCTGTGCTTCTTTGCGCTGATCGTTGGGTATCTCGCGGCGGCCCTGTTTCATGGGCTCATCCGGCGCAACGGCGTGTTTCAGGCGATGGCGCCGTGGCGTTGATCGTTGCCCGTCGATAACCTGTGAGGTAATGGATGCGCATCGCGCGCGAGCTGACCTGGCGGCAACCCCACGTACAGGAGCGCCGCCAGGACCGCCTACGCCATTGCCCATCTGCACGATGTCGCGTTCTGCGATGACATCGTCGAATATCTTGAACGTATCGACACCACGTTCGCGCCGTTCGACGGACATTTCGTCATACATGGCGTGCGGCCGGAAGTGGTCGAAGGCGAATGGAGCGGCGATCTCATCGCCATCGCGTTTCCCGATCTGACGCGCGCGTGGTACGCGTGGGCCGCGTATCAGCGCATTCAGCCATTGCCCACGCGTCATTCGCATGGCGCCGTGATCCTGCTCGATGGCGTAGACGAATCTCACAAGGCCACCGACATCCTGCGCGCCTAATCAACCTTTTAGGTATCGAAAAAGTCTGAAACAGTCTTGGACGCGCATATATTTCAATTCTAGCATGGGTTCAACAGGAGGAAAACCCATGTCAACCCAACCCGCGCAAATCCGGGCCGTCGAGACGATTCTCGTCGATGTTCCGACGATTCGTTCGCATCGCCTGTCGGTTGCGACGATGCGCGCGCAAACGTGCTGGTGCGCGTCTTATGGCTCGGACGGTATCGTCGGCTTAGGCGAAGGCACGACCATCGGCAGGCTCGCTTACGGCGAGGGAAGTTCCGAGAGCATCAAGGTCAATATCGATACGTACTTCGCCCCGCTCATCGCGTGCATGGATGCGACGCGCTCCGGCGTCGTCATGGCGAAGCTGCGCGAGAACCTGCAAGGCAACCGTTTCGCGCAGTGCGCGCTCGAAACCGCATTGTTCGATGTCCAGGCGCAACGCATGAACGTGCCGCTTTCCGAACTATTTGGCGGACGCGTGACGGATGCGGTCGAAGTGGCGTGGACGCTCGCGAGCGGCGACACGGGCCGCGATATCGACGAAGCCGAGCAGATGCTGGCCATGAAGCGGCATCGCATCTTCAAGCTCAAGATCGGCGCGCGTGCTGTCGAAGATGACGTGAAGCACGTCGCCGCGATCGCACAAGCCCTTGATTCAGGGGGAGAAGTGCGTGTCGACGTGAATCAGGCGTGGAGCGAAACGGAGGCGATCGCAGCGGCATCGCGTCTTGCGGATGCGGGCGTCACGCTCATCGAACAGCCCGTCGTTGCCGCCAATCGCGTGGGTTTGAAGCGTTTCACGTCGCTCGCGCGCGTTCCCATCATGGCCGATGAAGCACTGCGCGGTCCCACCGATGCCTTCGTTCTCGCTCGCGATCATGCTGCCGATGTTTTTTTGCGCTGAAGATCGTGCAATCGGACGGACTCGCGGGCGCGGCGAGCGTCGCGGCCGGCGAACATCGGCGGCGGCACGATGCTCGAAGGCACGGTGGGCACCATTGCATCGGCGCAACTCTTCAGCACTTTCGGCGCGATGGAATGGGGCACGGAGCTGTTCGGCCCGTTGCTATTGACCGAAGAGATTCTGACGATACCTCTCGACTATCACGACTTCGCGCTGCATGTGCCGCAGGGCGCAGGTCTCGGCATCGTGCTCGACTGGGAACGCGTGGAACGCTTGCGGCGCGATTCGAAGCGAGGCGCGAGCGTGGCGATGAATTGAAGGTATACTAATTATTCAAGTGACAAACCCACATACATCGATTCACAGGAGACAGACATGAACCGCGATACCATCGACGCCCTTTTGCAGAAGATCAACGATAGCGCGACGCGCGAGGGCAATGCGCACACGAAGACGATCGTTAACCGCATCGTGCGCGATCTGTTCTACACGATCGAAGATCTCGACGTGAAGCCCGACGAATTCTGGACGGCGATCAACTATCTGACGGAGACGGGGCAGCGCGGCGAATACGGCTTGCTCGTGGCGGGTCTCGGCTTCGAGCATTTCCTCGACGTGCGTCTCGATGAGGCGGAAAAGAACACGGGCCTCGGTGGCGGCACGCCGCGCACGATCGAAGGGCCACTGTATGTCGTGGGTGCGCCCGAATCGCAAGGACATGCGCGCATCGATGACGGCAAGGATCCGGGCCAGACGCTGGTAATGCGCGGAACGGGTACTGGCCGAAGACGGCAAACCGCTTGCGAATGCGCTCGTCGAAGTGTGGCGCGCCAACCATCTGGGCAATTACTCGCACTTCGACAAGTCGCAACCCGCGTTCAATCGCGCGGTTCGATTCGCACGGGTGCCGAGGGCCGTTACAGCTTTCGCAGCGTAGTGCCGGTGGGTTATAGGGTGCCGCCGGGCGGCACGCCGGAGACCTTGCTCGATCAACTCGGGCGTCATGGGCACCGTCCCGCGCATATTCACTTTTTCGTGTCGGCGCCTGGGCATCGCAAGCTAATGATGCAGATCAATATCGAAAGCGATCCTTATCTGTGGGATGACTTCGCGTTCGCCACGCGTGAGGGGCTTGTTCCCGAGGTGAAGAAGGCGGAAGGGAGCCGGGCAAGGCTTATGGCGTGACAGGCAACTTCGCGTTGATCGATTTTGACTTTACGCTAACGCGCGATCGTAGTGATGTGCCGGGTACGGAGGTGCAACGCATGCGGGCGGCGGCCTGAATTTTCCTCGGAATTCGATGCCTCGCCGAGGCGGGGCTTTTGCTCTTTTCTTTTAACCGGAGCGAACGATGCTGTTTCATGTGGAGATGAGCGTTAACCTGCCGGTTGATATGGACGCTGAACGTGCGGTTGCGCTCAAGGCGAAGAGAAGGCAATGTCGCAGCGATTGCAGCGTGATGGCGTGTGGCGGCATCTTTGGCGCATTGCGGGGCGTTACGCGAATATCAGTGTGTTCGATGTCGATTCGCCGGCACATTTGCACGATGTGCGCCGCCCGCTGCCGAAACAAAATCAAACAAACAATAATAAACCCGAACAGTGCAAACAAAGCCCCATAGCGGCTTAAATAAAGCAAGCTCCCCATTAGCGACAGGCTTATCAAGAAAATCCCCGACTTACAGCCCTAAGAATCCCCGACTACAGCCCTAAGCGGCCGCGTCAAAATAAATGCACACCAAAACAGCGCGGTACACGAAACGCGCGTCGCGGCATTGTCGATCGAGGATTCGACGGGCGATGCATCGGCGCCCTTGTTTTCTGTCGAGGTCGCGGTGGAACGCATGAAGGCCGCGCGGAAAACTTCGTCGCCGGTATGCCCGATCTCGACGATGCCATCGCGCGCCTCAAGGCCTATTCCGATGCAGGCGCGGACTGTCTCTATGCGCCAAGCATCAAGACGCGCGAACAGATCGAAGCCGTAGTGAAGGCCGTCGCGCCGAAGCCAGTGAATCTGCTGATCGGCGGGGTGTCGGAGTTCACGTTGAGCGATGTGGCCGCGCTAGGCATGCGGCGCGTGAGCGTCGGTGGCGGACTGGCGCGCGCGGCATGGGGCGGGTTTCTGCGCGCGGCGCAGGGGCTTGTGCAAGGGCGCTTCGACGGCTTTGCGGATGCGGCGGAGGGGAATGAACTGAATGGCGTGTTTGGGGAGCGCGCGTGACGTCCGACGCAATCCGCGACGCGACATGACGCGCCCACAAAGCAGTTAAAGATCCCGGGGGCATTCGGGCAGATAGAGCGTGAACGTCGATCCGACGCCCACGGTGCTGTCGACGGCGATATCGCTCGCCCGACTGCTTCACAAAGCCGAAGACCTGCGAGAGCGCGAGTCCCGTACCTTGTCCCGCAGGCTTGGTCGTGAAGAACGGTTCGAAGATCGCATCGATCCGATCCGCGGGGATGCCTTCGCCGTGATTCCGAACGGACACCGCGACCGATCCATCATCGGTCGGCGCGATGCCGATTTTTAGCACGCTTTCGCGATTTATCGCGTCACACGCGTTCACCGCAATGTTGACGATGGCGGTATCAAACTGGTTGGAATCGGCGAACACGTAGCACGGACGCTGCTCATCAATCTCGATCTCGATGCCCTTGCCTACCAGCGTGCCGATCAAATCGCGCAGCGCCCGAATGTTCGCGCCTACGTCAAAGCGCGTCGGCGTTAGCGCCTAACGCCGCCCATACGCGAGCAACTGACCCGTCAGGCGCGCGCCCCGATCCGCCGTGCTCGAAGTCGCTTCGATACAGCGCGCCTGCCTGCGCGCATCCACACCCGGGCGTTGCAGCAGTTCGGCCGACGTCTTGATGACGTGCAGCAGATTGTTGAAGTCGTGCGCGACATTGCCGGTCAGCCGTCCGACCGCTTCCATCTTCTGCGCCTGAGCCATCGCTGCTTCGGTTTTGCGCAACGACGCTTGCATCTCCTTGTCGGTGGTGATGGCGCGGCCCGTCGCGAAGATGTCTGCGTGGCTCGATGCGGTGACCCATGCGATCCACTGACACGATCCATCGCGATGCCGATGCCGCACCTCCCCATCGTCGGCGACGGCTCGTTGCGTGTGGACAGAACGCTCGAGCAGTGCGGCATCCTCCTCCATCACATATTTGCCGACGTGATGCCCGACGATATCGTCCGGCTCGTGACTGAGTGCGACCTTCACCGCAGGGCTCGCGCGCCTGATGATTCCGTCGGGGCCGAGCACCAGCAGCCACGTCCGGCGACGTATTCCATAGCCGCTCAAGTTCTCTGGTGCACTCGTTGAGCCTCGCCTCCAGCGTGCGATTCAGTTGATGAAGATTGCGTTCGATGGCCTTGCGATCGGTCTGATCCAACATGGTGCTGACCACGCGCACCGCATCGCCTCGTTCGTCGCGGCTCAGATAGCGCCTCGTTCGCGCACATCCGCATAGCGTCCATCCGCGCGTTTGAAGCGGTATTCCAGCGTGTATTTGCATGCGGTCCTGCGCAGAACCGCATGCAAGGCGTCATGAACGCGCGTGCGATCGTTCGCATGGATGTGTTCGAGTCGTCTCGCCCACGTTTTGCGCCGCGTAGCCTAGCAGCGCTGCATCGCTTCGTTCCAGTGCATCCTGTTCGCGTAGGATGTCCCAGTCGCAGATGGCGTCGTCGGTCGCGCGCACCGCGAGTTCGAGCCGCATTTCCGTTTCGCGCTGAAGCGTGACATCGCGCGACATGCACAGGATCGACGTGACTTTGCCGTCTTCGTCGCGTTGCAGCGGCGTAAGCATGTTGTCCCAATAGCGCGGCGGCTCGCCGGGCAACTGACTGCTGCCGGGAAAGGGAGCCACGCGGCCTTCTCGCGCCACCGCGACCGCGTGCCTGCCGGGCGCGCGGACCGATTCGGGCAACAGATCGACCCGTGTCATGCCGAACGGAGAACCTTCGGGCAGGCCGAGCGCGCTGCATCCTGCTCATATGCGTGAGCAGACCATCTGACGTGATGACCTTGATGCAATCGACGCTGGCGTCGAGCATGCCATCGCGAATGCGCAGTTCGCGGTGAAGTTCGATCTCGCGCGTTTTGCGCGCATCGATATCGATGAAACAGCAAAGCCAAGTGCTGAAGTTTGAACGCCCGATGCGCTGCGCATGTAGCATGAACCAGCGGAATGTTCCTGACGCATCGGATACGCGGCAGTCTGTTTCGAACCTTCGATCAGATGACCACAGTGCTTCGAGCAGCGCCTTGCTATTCTCGGCATGCAGACGAGTCTGCAGGGTAGGGAGTGCCGCGGCACCGCTCGACCGCCGAGCAGCGCGCAAGCCAGATTGTTCAGGTCGACGATGCCGCCATCGACATGCAACAGGCAGCACGGGAAAGGTACGGTTTCGAGGTGACGCTCTTGGGCGTGTCGTCTCTATAGGGATGGAATTCATATCTGCGACTTTGCTAAAGAAATTAAATTAGCACCGAGGATATGGATGCCTTTTCTTTAACTTTCAGTCGACGCAGCACGTCCGCGACACGTCGCTTTGTGCCGCGCATTCACTCGCTAAAGCTGACTAATTTTTGTTCCACAACTATCTTAAAGACGTAAGCCGCTGTCAACTTGTTCGAGCACGGAATCATGCGCCATTTTGGGGCGCGCGCTGTTGTTTAAGAATACTTTTTGCGCGCTGCTGTGTGAAGACTGATTCTCGTTTAGCCACCTGCTAAGCAATGCGAGCAAAGTAGGTTTTCCGAGGCACGTATCACCTGCGCTTCGTGAAAAAAACGACCCGGCAGCGCACGCTACCAAGTCGTCAAAATACACACCTAAAAAAAACCGCAATCCGCATGGGCCCGATCAAACGCCCATATTTCCGGGAAACCCATCAGCTCGCACATTTCCGAGAACGGATACATCTCGCCAACGGCACCTTGCGTACCTTTGCGCTTGAGAATTTCCCCATACGCATCCTTGAGCGCTTTCGCCGCCGACAGAAACCCTGACGCCGGATAAATCGCCAGCGAAAAGCCGAGTTTCTGCAATTCCTCCGGCGTAAGTTGCGGCGTGCGTCCGCCTTCGACCACATTCACCAGCAGCGGCATATCGAACGCTTTACCGATCTTCTCCAGTTCCTCCACGCTCTCCGGCAATTCGATGAACAGCACATCCGCGCCGGCCTTGGCGAATGCTTCGCCGCAACGCAGTGCTTCATCGAGGCCGAGCGACGTGCGCGCATTGGTGCGCGCGATGATCTGAAAGTTCGTATCCGTGCGGCTCTCCGCCGCGACCTTGATCTTGCGCACCGCGTCTTCGATCGGAATCACGCGGTGTCCCGGCGTATGGCCGCATTTCTTCGGGAATTCCTGGTCCTCGAGCTGAATGCTCGCCGCGCCCGCCTGCTCGTATCCACGCACCGTATGCGCGACGTTGAGCATTCCGCTGTAACCCGTGTCGCCGTCGCAGATGACCGGCGTATTCGTGCCGCCGCAAAACGCCGCGAGGCGATTCGCCATGTCCGTGTAGGTTGCAAGTCCCGCGTCGGGCAGGCCGAGATACGACGCGACCGTGCCGAAGCCCGTCATGTAAAGACATTCGAAGCCCATCGAGTCGGCCATCTTTGCGGAGATCATGCCGAAGATGCCGGGCGCGGTGACGATTTCCCCTCTGCGCGAAACGCGCTTTCAACGCTTGACGCTTGCTTTGATGTGAAACGCTCATGACGTATCCCGTTTGAAGTGAAGAAGGTTCAGCGATGCGATTCCGGCGACAGCGGCGAAGTGGCGAACGTGCTTTCGGCATCGGGCGTCGGCGCGATTTCTTCCAGCGAGCGGCGGTTCATTTCGATGCCGAACAGCGCGAGCACGACGGCCATCACGATGCATGCGCCGATGATCATCGACAGCACGTTGCCTGATGCCGCCCACAGCGTACATGACCACGACGAGCTGCGGCGGGCGCGAGAATGTCGGTCACGCGTCCCGCGCATCCCGCGATGCCGTTCGCGCGCATGCGGGTTCTCGGTCGCGAAGAGTTCGGGAATGTACGTGGCGACGCTGAGCGCGATCATCAGATATCAGATACTTGAGCGTAAAGAGCATAAAGCCCAGCAGCGTAGCCATTTCGACACTGCTCGAGTCTATGAGCCAGCCGATGATCGCGGCCAAGCGTGGCCACGGCAATCAGGCCATTCTTGCGTCCGACGCGATCCGCGATCAGCACGCCGACGACGAGCGCGCCGAGCACGCCGCCCGCGAGATAGATGTCGAACGAATCGAGGAACATGCCCGTGCCGATAAGCCATAACACGCGTTTGTGGAAGCCGGAAATCGGCAATCGGTCGAGGCGCGCTCTTGCATTCACTGTGCTCAGCATGTCGTTTCCGTGGCCCCGCTCGGGCGGCTTCGAATGAACCTTCGTATGGACTTCAGGCGGTCTGGTGCTCGCGGTCGTAGCGGTCGATCACCGCTTTTTCCGCGGCGAGAATGTGGCAGCGCGTGATGGCTTCGGCCCACGTGGCGTTGCGCTGTTCGAGCGCGGACACGATTTCGAAATGCTGGCGCGCGCTGCGTTCGCGGTTTGCGTCGCCGTAAGTGTCTCGAAGGTCCACTTGATGAGCGGCGTTTCCTTCACCGATCGTAACGAGCGGTCGAGGCGCGCGTTGTTCGCGCTGGCCGTGATGATCGCGTGGAATTCGCCGTTCGCGACGAACCACGCCTCGCAGGATTCGGCGGTGGACTCGCGCTGGGTAATGGCGAATGGCGAGCATCGCTTCGGCCAGCGTTTTCAGGCGTTCGATGTCGGGCGGCTGAATATGCAGCGCCGCGCGTCCCGCGAGATACGGTTCGATCAAAAGACGCGCTTCGAAGATTTCGCGCGCGCTTGCAAGGTCCACGCTTTCACGCGCACGCCGTAGTTGGGGCGCGTTTCGACCCAGCCTTCGGCGTCGAGGCGCCGCAATGCCTCGCGCACGGGCGTGCGGCTCACGCCGAGATTTTTTGCGAGTTGTTCCTCGCGCAAGTACTGGCCCGCGCCGAAGCGACCGGTCGCGAGCGCATTCTTGATCGCGACATACACGTCGTCCGCGGAACGGGCCGGTTCCGGCGCAAGGTGGCACGATTGGTATGCAAAGCAGTCTCGGATGGCTGCTGCATTTTAAGTCCGTTCTTGACCATCGACGGATTCATTGTATGCAATGTGCTGCGCCCTGAAACGTGAGGGATTTCCCAGACTTCTACTTTTTATGCTTCGCCATGTAGCCGAGATACACGATGACGGCGTCCAGGTCGGCGTCACTCAGCGCGCTTTTGTCGAAGCCGTGCATTTTCATGTCGGGCCATGCGCAGATCGAACGCGGGTCGCGAATGTACTGCTTCAACGCCCACGGCTGGAAGTATTAGGTCGGGTTGTGCGGTACGTTGAGGTCCGGTCCCATCGAGGCATCGCCCGCGCCGTTCATCTTGTGGCAGGCGAGGCATTGCGTGATGAAAACTGTCTGCCCTGTGCGGATCGGCGACGATGCGAACACGTCGTGACCGACGGCCAGTTGCGGCCATCGGTCGGCGGGCGTCTGCGCGATGCGGGTCGCATCGACCTTGTAAGGCCATTGCTCGCTGCCGACTTTCGATGCCGATGGATTGGTCCACACGACATAGAACGGACCGATGTCATCGTTGCCGTTCAGGCGCGGCCACGGTGCGTTTTGCGCTTCGATTGCGGGCCACGCTTCGGCGTGCAGTTGGGTTGTCTTGCATCGAAGAGCAGCGAAGCAGGCAGATGCGTGACGAAACCATTGGTGCCGGTGATCCGAAGTTCCGTGCCTTCCGGAAGCCGCGTCATGCAGAGCAGCGTGCGCAAGGGCACGGCGCGATATGTCATCGCGCCGATGGAAGCTGACGTCGCTCTCGATCCAAATGGTCTCGACGCCCGCGCGCGAGCAGTTCATCGGTCGTAAGCGTGCGTTTCGAAACGGTGTCGATAGTGAGATTCGCCGCGAACAGCGGAGGCGCAGGACAGCGCGAGCGTCGCTATCGTCAGCGCATATGAAGTGAGCGGGCATTCTTTCGCAGCTTCGTGCAAGGGCAGTCGATATTACGTGAGATCGAACGATCGCGCGCGTGGAACATCGGTTGCTAAAACCGAAACATAACCTACTCACACGGGGCTTCCATGACGACCCGTCTTTTGCTCTTCGATCCCGCGTTCGAGCAGGTCCCGGAAGACGAGGCCGATACCATCGCCGAACTTGCGGAGGCGATGCCCAGCATCACCGAAAAGACCTACGCCGATTCCGGACACGCGCTGCGCATCGTCCACGCGAAAAGTCATGGCTTGCTCGTCGGCGAATTGCAGGTCGTGGCGGGCCTGCCGCGTGAGCTCGCGCAAGGCATCTTCGCGCGGCCTGCGACCTTGCCGGTTGTACTGCGACTCTGTCCACCAATCCCGGCGATGTACTCGACGAGAAAGTGTCCACGCCGCGCGGTCTGGCGATGAAAGTGATCGGTGTAGAAGGCGAACGCCTGCCCGACAGCGAAGGCGACCGCACGCAGGACTTCGTGATGGTCAACGCGCCGGCCTTCACCGCTGCGACGTCGAAGAAGTTTCTAAGCAATCTCAAGCTGCTCGCGAAGACCACGGACAAGGCGCAGGGCGCGAAAAAAGCGTTATCCGCCGTGCTGCGCGGCACCGAGAAGCCGTGATCGAAAAGTTCGGCGGAGAAAGCGCGACGCTCAAGAGCCTGGGCGGTCATCCGGAAACGCACATTCTCGGCGAAACCTTCTATGCTGCCGCGCCCTTGCTCTACGGCGAATACTTCTCGAAGTTCAGCATCGCGCCGGTGTCGCCGGAACTGACCGCGTTGACCGATGCGCCCATCGACCTCAAGGACAATCCCGATGGCTTGCGCAAACTCGTCAGCGAGTACTTCGCGAGCAACGGCGGCGAGTGGGAGCTGCGCGTGCAACTCGCGACCGATATCGAAAAGATGCCGATCGAGGACGCATCTGTGCAATGGCCGATGACGAAAGCCCTTACGTGACGGTCGCGCACATTCGCGTCGCGCCGCAGACGTCATGGAATGCAGCGAAGGAAAAGCGCATCGACGACGGCATGGTTTTCAGTCCGTGGCACGGTGTGGCGGCGCATCGGCCGCTCGGCGGCGTGATGCGTGCGCGCAAGATGCCGTATGAGATGTCGTCGCGCTTTCGCGGCGAGCGCAACGGATGCCCGATGCGCTCGCCGAAGAGGGCATCGCCGAATGACGCGCGTCAGCCGATCTGCTTCTGCCAGTAAGCGATGACCCCGCCGATCACGAAGTAGAAGCCATCCAGCGCGCTGAGAAAGTTTGCTTGCTGAATCTCACGATGCGATCGACTTCGACGAGCGCGAGACTCTTCGCTTGCGCCGCGCCATAACCGAGCGATTCGAAGCCGTGCATCAGACGTTCAAAGGAATCCTGAAACACCGGATTAAACGGATTCACGGATTCGGCCAGACGCGTCTGATGCACGGCGAGTCTATGCTGCTGAAGGATGATTATCGTCAAAGTTGCGAACGAATAAGTGAGCTGCTTGACGATATTCTTGAAGCGATAGCTGTGATTGAACTCTTCGATGGCGAAGATGCGAAACGTCACGTTGGCCACCGGCAGCGCGATGAACAGCAGCAGCAAACCGCGCAGCACCAGCGGCGCGATGAGCCACGGCATGCTCACGTCGGGTGGCATATGCATCACCCATGCGCCGACGAACGCGGCGATCAGAAGGCACGGAACGATCAGCCACTTTTTGTGCGTGATGCGAGACGAAAAGCGAAAGTACACGAAGGCCATCAGCAATGAGGCAGGCGACGTGAAGCCCGTGAGCCGTCCCGCGTTTTCGACGGGATAATGCAGCCCGCCTTCGAGAAAACGCGAGACGAGATAGCTCATCGCATTGTTGGTGAATAGAATACGATATACAGCACGATGCCCGCGCGAAAGGTCTTCTCGCGCAGCGCATGAAGGCGTAACAACGGCTTCGGATGATGCTGGTGCCACGAACCACGCGAGCACGACGAGCCCCGCCTGCGTCAGCACGATCAGTTCGGGCGACGTGCTGAACAGTTCGAGGCGCACTTGCTGCATGACGATCAGCAGCGCGCCCTGCGCGAATGCGCAGCAGATATACGGCCAGAAATGCGCATCGCCGCGCTGCTCGGGATGCACGCGTCCCAAGGATGGCAACGGCGAAGAACGCGAACACGCCGAGCGCGACACCGCACGAACGCGGTGCAGGTGAACAGCGCGCCAGCCGAACCACGCGACCAGATAGCCGCCCAGAAGCGGTGCGAGCCCGGTGCTCAGCAGGATCATGAACAGAAAACAGGCGCACGGCATTGGCGCGTCGCTGCGGCGTGATTTTCGTCTGGATGATGATGTGCACGGCGCTCCTCATCGGGCCGATGAAATAGCCCTGAAATCCACGCGCGAAAGCGAGTTCGAGCGACGATTGCGACAGCGCCGTCGCCATGCCACCGGCCGTGAACAGAAACAGGCATCCGGTGATATAGCGCCGGTTGCCGAGCCGCTCGACCCACCATTGCTGTTGCAGGGCCGAGCACGGATGCCGCGGCGTACGCGCTGGCGGACCACACGAGTTGAGTTCATCCGCCGATGCGTTGATGCCGCCCGCGAATAGCTCGTGAAGAAGGAAAAGATCGCGTTGTCGAAATAATCGAGGCCGGTGGCAAGCGCGATGGCCCACGGAAAGAAATCGTCGCGCATGCGCGATACGAACGATTCACCGCGCTGAAACGATACGGCAGTCATTCCGCGGCATCCTGTTTGCTTTCGGATTTCCGACGCTTGCGTGCGAGCCGTTCCCTGAACAGATCTTCCTGCTTTTCCCCGGCGAGGCGACGCTGAATGTAGTTTAGGTCATCGCTCAGCTCGCGGCGGACGGCTTGCGCTTCCTTCAGTTCGCGGCGCACTTCGGCGATGCGCGCATCGCCGGCTTCGAGCTGTTGTGACAGCGCGATTTCGATCTCGCGCAGCGACGACATCGAATAACCGGAGCGGCCTTCGCTGACGGCATCGAGCGGACGTTTCAAAACGCTACACGCCGCTCGATCCACGACTAGAGAAGAAACGCATTAACAAACGATTTTCGATGATCCGCGACTTCCATCTGGCCGACTGGTTCACGCTCGGCAATGCGGTGTGCAGAACGGGCGCGCTGTTCTCGTCGATGTCCTATCTCGACGACAACGACGTGCTGCATATTTATCTTGCGGTTGTGCTGGTGTTTCTGGCGCTGGTCTTCGGCGTGCTCGACGGACGCATCGCACGCTGGCGGCAGAAGGCGTCGCTATTGGACCAAAGAGCTGGATTCGCTCGCCGATGTCATTTCATTCGGCGGGCGCGTATGATCATCGGCTATGGATGCGGCATGCGCGGCCTCTATGACCGCATGATACTCGCGTATTTCGTCGCGTGCGGCGTGTCGCGTCTCGCACGTTACAACGTGACGACGGAAGAGATGTCGTCCGGCACCGGCAAGGTGACGCACTTCGAGGGCACGCCCATGCCCACTTCGTTCGCCATCATGCTGAGGCTCGGCATCGCGGGTTATTTCGGTGCGGTGGGGCAGAACCTGTGGCTCGGGAAGTTCTGGGCTTCGCTGCATCCGCTGACGCTGGTTTAGGCGGTGTCGGGATCGCTGATGATCAGCCGCATCCGCATTCCGAAGCCCTGATTCGATTCCCTGAACTATAGAAAACCCGCATGACGCCTCACGGCGCATGCGCGTTTTTTCATGCAGTGTCGCGTCGCGCGAACTTACGGCTGAACGCGATGCTTATAGTCGTGCAGCGTTTCCTTCACGTAGGTCCAGTACGCCTCGTCGTCGCGGTGCAAACCGAGTTCACCATTGCGATACGCGATGGCGAGCGCGAGATTTGCTTCCGGCAGTTCCGCGTGTGCCGACTTGCGAAGCCATCTCAGCGCCTGCGCATCGTCGCCGCGTTCGCGATACCCTACACATTGGCAAGCTGAAATTGCCCCTGCGGCATGCCGTGTTCCGCGGCGAGTGCGAGCCAGCGCAGACCTTCGGCGGAATCCGTGCGCCACGCCGTAGCCGTTGCGATGAATCGACGACAGCCAGTACGCTGCCTGCGCGCCCGCGAGTGGTGCGTGGCCGTCTTCGTCGTCGGACACTTGCGGTGCGCGCAGCAAGGACTGCGCCGCGCGTTCGAGGCATGCGCGGCTCTGCACGTAGTCCTGCGACTGGCCCGTCGCGCTGTTGAAGAACACGCGCCCGAGCAGCAATTGCGCATCGGTATCGCCTGAGCGCGCGCTGCGCGTGAGACAGCCGATGCCCTCGCGCACGCTCGCATCGTCCTTCTGCGCGACGAGCACCGTGCCCAGTGCGAGCGCCGCCGTATCGTTGCCCGCCCACGATACGGCGCGCAGCTTCGTCATCGAGGTCCAGTCGTGCGTCGAGAGGGCACGCACGCGCCATTCGTCGATGTCGCGCGACGGCGTGCGCGCGGCCGTGAACGCGCCCGCCGCGCACACAGCGACACACATGGCGACGCACAGCGTCGCGCCGATGGTGATCGCGCGCTTCATCATTGCGCGAGATTGATCGCGTACACCGCGAGACCCTTGCCGCTGCGTCATCGGCCTGGATCTGCGAGATGTTCGTGATGCCCTGCGTCTGCGCGAGCGGGGTGTCGTCGTCATCGTGTCCGCAGGCGGCAAGCAGCGCCGTCGATGCCAGCATCAGCGCGAGCGCCGGCTTTCCTTGTCGCGTCATTCCCTCTTTCCCCCTCTGTTATTTATGTGCGCCGTTTTCCGTGTGGGACGAAAACCGGCTTTTAGCGAAAGACAAGAGGCTAAGAAAGCCTCATGACAGGAGATCGATATAAGGCATAAATTTTTTGTAAGAACGGTGATGGGACGCCGCGATTAATCAGGGAGAAGGCGCCTGAGCGAGAGGTAATTATTTCCTTAAGCCGCTTAAGCTCATGCGAAGAAACGATTAAGCTCAACTGTAAAGCGCAAACGTTCGCCGTTGTTTGCGAGCAAACGACTGTCAAGTTCACTCCGAAGACGCCGTTTACAAAGCCATGAAAGGGCGCGTCTCAAAGACACGCTCGCGTTCCCGCGCCCGGCTCGCCGCGTCATTCGCCACGCGGCGTCCCCATAGCGCAAGCGGGAACGAGAACAAATTACCCGTCGTTCCTGAGCATCCATTCAACCAATGCGATCGAATCGTCTGACCGCGGGCCTGGCAGGCATCGTCTCGGCTGTGCTCGTCCTGTTTTCGTGCGTCGCGTCGGCCGACGAGCCGTCCATCGTGCCGCTGACCGGCGGCAAGC
>JAQFVJ010000054.1 GCA_029439525.1 Caballeronia sp. BR6202001591004 | reverse complement strand
AGAACAAGACATATGACGAGACGACCGCCGCGACCGGTCGCGCTCGGCAGCACCGGCGTCATCGCGGGCGATGCCGTCACGTTCGGCTACGGCTCGGCGAGCTTCGACACGCCGAACGCAGGGGCTAACCTTCTCCCGTGCAAGTGTCGGGCATTACCGCGAGCGGCGCGGATGCCGCCAATTACCGCTTCGCGACGAGCCCGACGACAACAGCGAGCATCCTCGCCAGCGATCGTCAATCTCATCGGCATGCGCGTGTACGACGGCACGACTGGCGCGAACGCGAGTCTCTTCGGCAGCAACGGCGTAATCTAATCGATGGCGTCAACGGCGAGACGCTCACGCTGTCCGGCTCGGGCCTGCTTGCCACGAAGAACGCGGGACCGCAGCAGCCGTTCGCATCGAACGGACTGAATAGCTTCACGCTGACCGGCAACGGCGCGGCGCTGGCGAGCAACTACACATGGCCGGGCGGCCTCGACTGGGCCGCCATGACGCTCGGCGGTGCCGATGCGGGTAACTACGTGCTCGTGCAGCCATTCGGGCCGCGGATATCACCGTGCCGGTTGCTCCGGTTCCGCCGCAATTGCAGGTCACGCCGCCCGTTGCACCTGTTTCGCCCGTCGCCCCTGCGGTGCCTGTCGCGTCGATACCGCCGCAGCAGTGCCCACCGGCGTCCTCGCCAGCACGCAGGCGCTCGTCGGCGCCGATGGCAGCGGGACGACACGCACGGCGAGCGTAATGTGGCGCGATCCGACTTGCATCCGGGACTCGCGCTCACCGTGATCAATGGAGGAATCCGATTGCCCGCGAATTGAGCGATGTACTGCGGGAAGGACGACGAACCGCCGCTCGCCGCGGCGAAAGGATGTCTTCAAACGTGACCAGGATCGGGAATCGTTCGAACAACCTGAAGAGGGCGCGAAGTTGCATCGCCATGGCGCTCGCCACGACCGCGCTCGCGGCGAACGGACCGGTGCGCGGCACGCCGGCGCCGAACAGCGGCCAGTTGCTCCAGCAGGCGCCGCAACCCTCCACGCAACTGCCGCCCTCGAATCTCGACTTCTCGATCTAGCCGACGAAGAACGCGCCCTCCGACGATACGAAGACCTTCCTCGTACGCCGAATCGACATCACCCGCAATACCGAGTTGCCTTCTCCTGATGCTGCACGATGCCGTAGCATCAGGAGAAGGCAAGACGCTGTCTCTCGGCGATCTCGGCGCGCTCGCCGATCGCATCAGCGACGTCTCCCACCAGCAGGGCTTTCCGCTCGCGACGGCCTATGTGCCCGCGCAGACCATCGATGACGGCGTGGTGTGCATCGGCGGTGGCGGAGGCGCGTTACGGCGCCGTGTCGATGAACAACGCGAGCAGCGTGTCGGACCGGGTGCTGAATGCGACGCTCGCCGTGCTCGCGTCGGGACAGCCGATCACGGAATACACGCTCGAACGCACCTTGCTGCTGTTTCAGGACATTCCCGGTGCGCAGGAGAGCGCGACGCTGCGGACCCGGGCAGTCCGTGGGTACCTCGAACCTGCTCGTCGATGTCGCGCCGCAGCCGCGCTTCACATGCGATGTCGGCGTCGACGATTACGGCGATCGATACAGCGGGCGTGTGCGCGGCCAGCGCCAATCTGACCGTCAACGGGCCGCTGAATTTTAGGGCGATTCGCTCGATGTCAGCGCGCTGACGGCTGGCCACGGCATGACGTATGGACGCATGGACTATCGCTATCTGCTGAACGGGCAGGGCACGACGCTCGCGGCGACGGTATCGGGTCTCGACTATTACCTGGGCGGCGATCTCTCCGATCTCGATGCGCACGGTTCCGTCTTCGTGGCGGGCGCGGTGATGGCACAGCCGATCATCCGCAACACGCGGGGCAATCTGTACGGCCAGCTCGAATACGATTTTCGCCGGCTGAACGACAACATCGATATCATCGGACTACAGAACGATCGGCACACGCACAGCATGACGGCCACACTCGCGGGCGATGAACTGGACACCACGGGCGTGGTCAACATGCGTATCGCGATGACATACGGGGTGCTGTCGGCGAACAACGTTCAGACTGACTTCGTCGATCAACTCGGCGCCGATACCACGGGTCATTACGGGAAGCTCGCCGTGTCGCTGTCGCGGCTTCAGCAACTCACGCGGCACGACGCGCTCGCGCTGTATCTGGGCATCTCGGGGCAAACCGCGAGCAAGAAAAGAATCTCGATACCGTCCGAGCAGTTCTATCTCGGCGGTCCGGGCAGCGTGCGGGGCTACGATGTCGGCGCGCTATCGGGAACGCGCGGCTATTTCGCGACCTTCGAATACCGGCACGGTGTGAGCATTCCGGACGTGCCCGGCATCTGGCAGCTCGCCACCTTCGCCGATACGGGCTGGGTGCAGCTATACAAGAACACCTTCGTGCCAGGACCCAATACCGGGCAGTTGAGCAGCGCGGGCGTGAGCGTGCTGTGGAACGGGCCGTATCGGCTGAGATACTCAGCGCGAGCGTGGCGGTGCCGTTCGGGCGCAAGCCGGAGATTCTGAGTCCGGGCGCGAATACGTCGGTGCATGCGTGGGTGCAGTTGCGCAAGGGGTTTTGATGCGTTCCTTCCCATCGCAAGAAATCCGCGCAAAATTCCGTTACCGTACCGCCGCCGCATTCAACGCATTGATCAGCGCGAGCGGATCGAACGGCTTGCGCAACCGGATCGCACGCGGCAGCGCGCGCCGCTCGTCCTCGTTGAGCGCGAGATCGTAGCCCGTGACGAACACCACGCCGAGCTCGGGCGTCTCGCGGCACGCGGCGATCGCGAGCTGCACATCGGAATGGCCCGCGAGATCCACATCCGTCAGCAACAGTTCGAAACGGTGCGCCTTCAACAGCGCAAGCGCCTCGTCGACGCTGGCGGCTTCCATCAACAAGTTCTTGCGGTACGCTTTTTGCTGACAGCTTCTCGCACCTTACGGAGAAGACTCATGGTTTACGCGCGTCGTCGCGTTCCGCGACACACCCGGACGTCGTTTTGCAATCGCTCGGCGGAAGCCACGGCGCGCGCGGGGATGCATTGCGCATCCAAACCCTCCCTCATGTCGTGTTGATCCATGTCCAGACTCATGCCGAAATCCACGCCACTTTCCGAAGGGTTGGCCTATGAGGGCTTCGAGATCTATGCGTCGTACGTGGTCAACGCGACGGGCATGCATATCGGCACGCTGAAGGTCGTGCGCAAGCGCGATAGGCGCGTGCTCTATCCGTTCGACGGCTGCGCGACCATCGGCCCGTTCGAATCGAGCGAGGATGCGCGCCGCGCCGCCGAAGCGCTGGGACAACAGCTCGTCGAAGCCGACATCGCCAATCCCGAGCCATGAAGCCGGGCATGAACAGCAGCGTCGCCGCAATGCAGCAGACACATCTGAAAACGAGTCGGCAAAAAGCCCGCAACATCGCGGGGCGAGTGGCAAGAACACCCTGTTCGTCACGCAGGCATGATGTAGCGCTGCGCGAGCACAGGGAAAACCCCAGCATTTCGATCGTCCTAGGACATGCGAGGCAAGTGTCCTGCGTCTGTATCTTGGTTCAAGGCGGTGCCCCGAGGGGCGCAACGGGCATGTTCATAGAGCATGCCGGAGCGCGGCACTGGAACATTACAGACGCATCAGGAAGGACGATCATGACATGAGCAACAATCAGGCAATCCCGAGGAATGCGGATGCGAGGCACTTTCACGCGCCGGCGCGCGCCGCCGAAGCGCACAGTGGCGGCGTCGGTAACGCGACCGAATGGTTCGACTACGGCAT
Organism: Caballeronia sp. BR6202001591004; assembly: GCA_029439525.1. GTDB lineage: Bacteria > Pseudomonadota > Gammaproteobacteria > Burkholderiales > Burkholderiaceae > Caballeronia. The sequence goes on along the minus strand of JAQFVJ010000054.1, from coordinate 10,575 downwards.
CTACGGCTACGGCCTCACATATATATTTCCGCTGCGCTCTTTCCCGGCAGCACGGCACAGGTGACCTTGTTCGCGCTCGCGACCTTCGCGATCTCGTTCCTCGTGCGGCCGCTTGGCGGGCTGTTCTGGGGACCGCTCGGCAACCGGCTCAGCCGCAAGCACGTGCTCGTGCTGACGATTCTCATCATGTCGCTCGCGACCTTGCTGGTCGGGCTGCTGTCGTCGTATGCGGCATCGGCGTGTGGGCGCTGGTGTCGCTCGTGGTGCTGCGGATGATTCAGGGCTTCTCGACGGGCGGCGAATACGGCGCCGCCGCGACCGTCATGGCCGAATACGCGCCCGAAAAAACGCGGATTCTGTGGCAGTTTTCTGGAATTCGGCCCGCTCGCGGGTTTTTCGCTCGGTGTTTTGCTGATGCTCGGCTGCTCGGTCGTGCTCGGCAACGATGCGATGCACGCGTGGGGTTGGCGTCTGCCGCGTCTGCCGTTTCTGGTGGCCGCGCCACTGGGTCTGATCAGCCTGTATCTGCGGTCGAAGATGGAAGACACGCCGGTGTTCCGCGAATGCGCAGAGGAGGCCGAGCACGAGCAGCATACCGGTGTGCCGATCGGCGAACTGTTCGTCAGCTACTGGCGTCCGCTGTTGCAGCTCGGTGGCCTGGTAGTCGCGCTGAACGTGGTGAACTACGTGCTGCTGTATATGCCGACTTTCATGAAGAAGGAACTCGGCATGAGCGATAACCTGTCGTTGCTCTCCGCTGATCGGCATGCTGTCGATGATGGTGCTGCTGCCGTTCGCGGGCCGCGCTGTCGGATCGTATCGGGCGCAAGAAGGTGTGGTGGCGGTCGCTGGTGGGCATTTTCGTCGCTGCTGTGCCGATGTTCTCGCTGATGGCGCATGGCATTGCGGGTGCGTTGATCGGGCTTGCGGTTTTGGGTCTTTTATACGTGCCGCAGCTTGCGAGCATTTCGGCGATGTTTCCTGCGATGTTTCCGACGCAGGCGCGGTATGCGGGCTATCGCGTATAACGTTTCCACTTCCGATCTTTGGTGGCACCGCGCCGATGGTTGGTGACTGATTGGCTTATCGGCAAGACGGGCAGCACGCTCGTGCCTGCGTATTACATGATGGTGCTTGTGCGGTGGGCGCGGTTGCTCTGCTGTTCGTTACCGAGACGATAAGGTGCTCGCTGCGCGGGCGCGAAACTCCCGGGCACGTTTACGAGGACGAGGAGCATGTGCTTCATGAGAGGATGCCGGAGCATCGGCATGCTTGATTTTTTGGGGGGAGGCACCTACTGCAATAAAAAACAGAAAACAGCAAGCAGCACCAAACAAAGAGCCCCACACTCTTTAGTGCGCCACCTTAACAACCTTAGGTTTCCGATTCAAAACCCGCGCCTGCAGCACAATCACGAGCGACAAACACGCCCCCGAATCACCGACTGCCAGTAAGCCGAAAGTGAAATATACCCCAACCTGTTCTCGAAATTGAGCAAATTGAACACCAACCCAAGAAGCGCGCCCCCCGCGATGGTCATCGCAATCGACCCTTCACCGCCGGTTAGCCGCGTGCCCCCGGGCACAACCGCGGAAATCGCAAACAACTCCCATCCCACACCTTCATTAGGCTGCCCCGCACCGAACTGTGCCGCGAAAATCGCGCCTGCGATACCCGCCCAAAGTCCGCTCACCGCATACACGGCAACCAGCGTGCAATCCACATTCAACCCCATCAGCCGCGACGCTTCCTCGCTTCCGCCGATCGCCAGCGCATGCCGCCCGAAGCGCGAAGACCGCAACCCGATCCACGCGACAATCGCCGCAACGCCCGACACGATGTCCGGAATCGGCAAGCCGAACACATCGCCCTGACCGAACGTCGACAAGCTCGAACCCGACGCCACGCCCACCGCATCGTTATGGCCGAGCAGCAGCGCGAGACCGTGCGCGCCCAGACTTGTCGCCAGCGTCACGATGAACGGCAGTCTCCGCATATGCGTAATGATGAGCCCGTTGAGCACGCCCATCGCCAGCCCCGCGGCGCCCGCGAGCGTGAAGATGACGGGCGTGATGGTGGTCACGCTGCTGCCCGCGCTGTTGATCGTCACGGCGGGGCCCGGCTTCATCGCTATCATTCATTCGCTGGCGAAATTTCATCGCTAGACATCGTGGATACGCAGGGAGTTGTCATGCTGCATCGCTATGTTTCGATCGTCGTGCTCGGCGCGTGTGCCGTGTTGTCGACGTGTGCATCGAAGATGGAAGGCGGCTACGGCCTGGGCATTCAGGCGGAACGTCAGGCCGCGCTCGATCAGGCGGAACGCACGGACGCCACGCCCGATACGCCCGGCATGTATCTCGCGCTGATCGACCGGATGCAGGCGCAAGGCCTGTATTTCGCCTCGCTCTCGCATATCGACGCGTACGAGCAGCAATACGGCGTATCGCCCGACACCATCCTGCTGCGCACCGATGCGCTTCGGCAGACCGGACAGATGGAAGCGAGCGTCGAAGCCTATTCGCGTCTTCTCGAGACGCTGCTCGCATCGCCGGGTGGCGCGGCCTCAGCTTGCTCGCAGGCGAGGGCGGTGATTTCAAGGGCGCGGCGAAACGTTTCGAGGAAGCCGTCGGGCGCGCGCCGACCGACGCCGCGTTGTTGTCCGATTTCGGCTATGCGCGTCTGCGTCTGGGCGATGTCGCGGGCGCGCGTGCTGCTGATGAAGGCCGCGTAACTTGCGCCCGGCAATCCGAAGATCATGAGCAACGTCCCGCTGTATCTGCTGGCGAGCGGCCAGAGCGCGAACGCCCAGGGCCTGATGACGCAACAGAGGCTCACGCCCGACGTGCAGCAGGCGATTCGCGCGGATGCGCAGCGCATCGGCGACGCAGTGAAAACGCATGAGGGTGACGCGAAAACGGACGAACATGCGCGCGTCGCATCGCGCTAACATCGGAATTAAGGAAACGCAGAACGGTAAAGCAATCCGGGCGATCGCGCTGTTGTTGTGCATCGCGCCAATCATGCAGGCGGCACACGCGCAACACGCGGGTAATCAGATCGGCGACAGCACGCATGCACTGCTTGCGCTACAGGCGAGCAACACCGTCGCGTCGCCGCGCCCGCGCAGCCGATGCCCGGCGCGCAGGCGAGCGCGGCCTACTACGAGCGCTACATGAAGTCGTTCGAGACCGCGATTCCGGCGCATTACGGCTCGTCGTTCGAGGATGCGGGACGTCCGTCGCTCGACGTGAATTATCACGACGCCAACTGACGGGTGCAGCGACGCTCATCGGCCACCACCGACATCGACATGAAGAAGCGCCTCTTTTCCCCTTCGTCGAGATGCACGCAGCGCGGCGCGGCGAGCACGCTCGCCGCGATCTGGATCATCGTCGCGGTGGCGGCGCTCGACGCCATCGACGTGGGCAATCTCTTCTTCGCGCGGCGCAGCCTGCAGAGCGTGATCGATCTCTCGGCGCGCGCGGGCTCGCAAGTCGCCGATGTCGCCTGCACGGGCGCTACCGCCAGCGCGAAGGGCAGCGCCAAGATCAACGGCTTCGATGCGTCCGCGCAAGGCAACGGCATGACGGTGTCGTGCGGGCGCTGGGATCCGACGATGAACTCCGTGCCCGATTACTACGCGGGGGGCAATCAGCCCATCAACGCGGTCAAGGTAAGCGCGACGCGCAACGTCAACGCGTTTTTCATCGGGCCATCGCACACGGTGACCGCGACCGCCGTTGCGCGCGTGGTCAACCTCGGCTCGTTTACCATCGGCACGACGCTCGCGAGCGTCGGCGCGGAGCCGATCAACAGCCTGCTCAACGCGCTCTTCGGCACCAACATCAATCTCACGCTGGCGTCGTATCAGGGGCTCGCGAACACGCGCGTGAAGATCAGCGATCTCGTCACCGCGGCAGGCGGGGCAGCGTCGATCAACTGCTCGCGCTGAAGCTCACCGCCGCGCAGATCGCCAGGCTCATGCTGAGCGCATTGCAGACGACCAACGTCGCGAATGCGTATCTGACGACCGCGACCGGCGCGTGGCAGACCATCATCAACGCGAATATCCCTGGCAATCAGATCATCGCCTTCGGCAAGACGGCGACATCGCCGGGACTGTTGCGGGTGGCGCTGGCCAATACGCAATCCGCGCTCGATGCGACCATCAGCCCGTTCGATGCGCTGTTCGTCGCGGCGGAAATCGCGCAGGCGGGACAATTGGCGGTGAACGTGGCGGGCGGGCTGAACCTGCTCGGCATCAGCAGCGGCAACTAGCTCACGCAGGCGACGACGGCGCAGGTGCGCGCATCGCTCGATGCGTCCATCGGCACGATCTCGCTCGCCGCGATTCTCGGCGACAGCAGCTCGGCGCTCGTGCATCTGCCGATCTATGTTGAAGTCGCGCCGGGCACGGCGTGGCTCGTCTCGACGCAATGCAACGGCGCGCCCGCCGCGCGCAGTTCGACTGTCGGCGTGCAGAGCGGTATCGCGAATGTGTGTGTCGGCGATATATATGCCGGCGAACATGGGCGCGTTCTCCTGCACGCAGCCCGCGACGATCCTCAACGCAGGCTCGCCGCTGGTCGTGACGATGGCGGCGAACCTGCCCGCGCAGGTGCCCGCGAACGCCGCGACGACGCTGACCTTCAACGGCGTGGCAGGCGACAGCGACGACTTCCAAACCGTGTTGGTCGCGTCCGGCCGACGCTCGCGTATACGTTGCAGGGGCTAAGCGCCAGTCTGTCGAAGCCGGGCGGACTGGTCATCAGTTCGTCGATCGGCCGGCTCAATTCCGTGTTGCAACTGATGTCGCCGCTGGTGCTCGGCGTGCTGACGCCGGTGCTGTCCACCGTCGTGCTCGCCGGGCTCGATCAGGTGCTCGTGCCGGTGCTGCAACTGCTCGGTGCGCAAGTCGGCTCGAGCACGGTTCACGATCTGTCGCTCCCGTGCGGCAAATCGCAATTGGCTTACTGAAAGAGATGAGACAGAACACGAAAATCGATGGCCTCGATATCCACGTGTGGGAAGGCAAGACGGATATCGTCGAGCGCGTGGTGCGCGCCATGTCCGGTCACGAAGTCGACGTGCTGCGCGCGGACGGAACCTCGATCAACGCGCCGCGCGATTCGGGCCGTCCCGCGCTCGCGATCCTGAGCGTCAGCGTGATGGACACTGGCACCTTCTCGCGCTACGCGAGTGGGAAGCGCGCGACACGATGCCGGTGATCTGGGTCGGCGCGGCGCCCCGCGAGCGCGATCCGTCGATGTTCCCCGCCGATTACTCGCATATCCTGCCGCTCGATTTCACCGGCGCGGAATTGCGCGCGCTGGTCGGCAAGCTCGCGCAGCAATTGCACGCGCACGGCGAGGAAGCGGAGGCATCGCACGCATTGATTGCGCATGCCGAATGCCGAGCTGCGCGCCCGGCACCTAGTCGATGCCGAACGTCGGCCGTGCAAGGAAAAAGCCTTGCGCCAGCACATGCGGCCATTGCGCCTGCGCCGGCATCTCCACGCCTTCGACGACGACCGCGACCTTCAGGCGGGTCAGCAAATCGAGCACGGAAGAAAACACCATGCGTGCGTTGGCGCTGTCGGCGGTATCCGCGAACAGCTCCTTGGCGATCTTCACGGTATTGAAGCCGACCGGCCCGAGCGCCGCGAGATACGTATAGCCGGTGCCGAAGTCGTCCATCACGATGTTCACGCCTTTGCGGCGCAACTGCTGCACGAGCTTGCCGATTCCCGGAAAGCGCGCGAGGTCCTCGCTTTCCGACAATTCGATCTCGATGCAGTCGGGCGTCACGCCATGCGCCGCGCAGACCGCTTCCTATATGTGCTCGGCAAAGCCTGGCGTCGCCGCGACCGATGGCGGCACGTTCACGGCCACGCGATAATGCGTGCTACCTTTCTTCTGCCACGCGGCAATGTCTCGCGCGCGACCGTATCCATCACGAACCACGTGACGCCGAGAATCACTTCGGCATCGCTAAACGCCTCGCAGAACGCGCCCGGCAGCAGCATGCCGTATTGCGGATGCTGCCAGAGGATCAACGCTTCCATCTGCGTAAGCTCGTCGCTGTCGACTCGGTAAATGCCCTGATAGGCCACACGAAATTCGCGGGGGCGTCCAGGCCTTCGAGCACGCGACGCCGCAATGCATGACCAGAACCTCGGCGCAGCGTTCGCGGTGGGCGAGCGGTGTGTGGTTATGTTCATGCTCGCTGTGTTCATTCGGGTCTGTCCTCTCTTTGGACCGTATCCCGTATATCTGTTTGCATGTCCCGTGTCAGATCGTACGAATGGCGCCAAAGTGGTGCACACGTGGTGAGCGATTGCGAGGAAACCCTTAAAACCCGTGTGTTTTGCCGTGTCGAAACGCTTCTTATTGTTCAAATTCGAAACACATTCGCGTGGGGTTACGTGACACACAAGCTAGCGCGTTACCGTGACGCAGTTTTGTCGCGCCAGATTATTTGGGAAGCGAGCAGCGGCATTTTGCAGTTTTGCACTAGCCGGTTCTTTAACTTTTGCAAACTCTATCCGCTACCGAATGATCAGTTGGTGTTCGATGCTGCTACGGATGACTGATCGTTAAAGCGCCCGACGCGTACGTGTTTAGCGCGATTCGATGCTGACGCGTGCTTCGACGGGTTCGCCATTGAGGAGTGCATGCAGGGTCGCGCTCGTCGCGCCTGCGGGGGGCATCGGGCACGCGCCAGCGGCGAGCCGTGCACGGCAATGCGTAGCCGAGCAAACCGTCGGATACCGTGCTCGAGTGACCATCGGACCAGTCGAGTCGCACGCGGCTCAGTTGCACATGGACGTCCGTGCCGTTCGATGTACGCAGCATCAGCACGCTCGCGCCGTCCTGCAATGACGCGCGTTCGAGCGAAAACGAGAGCTTCGGCGCGAGCGCATCGTTTGCATCGACGAACACGGGCACTGAATAGCGCAACTGCACGCGCACGCCTTCGGATTGCGTGCGCTGTTCGTCGGGGATTTCATCGATCAGCAGTTAATAGGTTTCTTCGCGAGTTGCCTGTGTCTGACCCACGCGCATGATGCGCACGGTCTGATCTGCATTCGGTCCGAGCGTCACGATGGGCGGCACAGCCGTGAGCGCGGAAGTGGCTTCGAGATGATCGTCGTCAGGAGACTGGCCGCGAACACGCGCACTTGCGCATCGAGCGGCACGTCACCTTCGTTGTGAAGGGTGAGGGCGGCCGCAGGCTTATCAGCGGAGAGATCGAGACGGATGGGAGAGACTTGTCGTGCCGCCGCAGTTTGCGTGCTGCACGGAGGCCACGCATAACGCAGCGAAAAGAACAACGGCCACCTTGTGCATGGTCAGAGCCCACCCGCTGTTGCGCTGACATTCGATGAAACTGCAATCGCCCGATGATGCATGCTCGCCCTCGTGTAAGATGCAATCTGCGCGCGCCAACGTTTGCCTGAGTGGCGTGAAGCGGCGCACCGGCATTGCCTCAGGTTCGAGGAGCTGACGATTGTAGCGTGCGAAGCTGCCTTAAAACGCGATCTCGACGATATCGCCGCCCGAATCGTTAATGGTTCGAACCTTCGCGACCGATAGCTTCGGGAAGACTTCGCCATTATAGATCCGGTACTGTCCGCCGGAAACGCAGGCGATGCTCGCGCGCTTGGCTTTTCGGTGTTCAGTGTGCGGACATCGTTGATGACCAGCGTGACAGGCAACTCCGCGTTGCCGGTGTGTGCGAAGCTCGACGACGTCGGGTTGACGACGAAGGCAAGAGCGAGCAGGACGGCCGAAGCCGCCAGCGAGCGAAAGCTGGATGCCATGAAATGTCGGGGAGCAGGACGAAAACAGCGGCGCGCGGGCATGTCCTCGTTTACGGCACTCTCACGTGAAAACTTAATTTATTTAATCGGAGGCCGATGCAAGGGGCTTCGAGTCGTGAATCGCCACGTTTCTAAAGGCCCATTTGCTCGCATCCCAAAGGCGTGAGATCGGATTCGTTAGCGCATCCCACGAAATCCGTTTCGAAATGATCCGCCGGAAAATCCGGCATGTGTTCAGCGGCAACTGGCGCGACTACGATCCGTTCGACGCGGCTTATCGTCCCGATGTGCGCGAAGTGCCTTGGCCCGCAGTCTGCTCGATGTTCCGCACGTTTCAGGGCTGGACCGCGCTGACGCCGCAAGGTCCCGGTGATGGCACGCTGCAACTCGTGCCGATCGCCAATCGATGGCCTTCGTTCTACTACGCGCCTTGCAGGACGACGTGCCCGACTACGATCTGTGCGGCGCGATGCCGGGCCGCACATTATCGATCAGGCAGGACTGGCATGGCGTGCTGTTCGATGCGCTTTCGTCCATTCCGCACATGCAGGCGGGCGATGCCGTGTCCTGGCATAGCGACGTGATTCATGCGGTGGATGACGCGCATCGCGGAGCGGGCTATAGCAACGTGATGTATATCGCATCGGCGCCTGACTGCGCCAAGAATGACGCCTATCTCGCGCGTCAGTCCGCGAGCTTTCTCAAGGAAGAGAGTCCGCCGATAGACACGGTGGAAATTGTCGTCGAGCCAGCGTTCCACCGAGCCGCCGTCACACTGCGCGGACAAGCCGAGTGACTCGGAACCCGGCAGCCGCCGCCGCAAGCGGTCAGCATACACCGGCACATGGTCCGGGTCGAAATGTATGCGCCCTTCGCTCTCGTGCTTCCATAGGACGGTTGAGAAAAACGCGTGTGCGCGTGAGCTCTTCCGACTGACGCGCTTCGATTTGCGGCTTGGACCAATACACGCCGTAGATCTGAGGCTTGCTCGATGCGAGATTGCCGAAGTTTTGTCCTCCGCACGGTGCGCGAGCTTGTCGTCGAGCCGGTTCTTCTCGACGTATTCCGCGATTGGCGCGTCCCATGCGCTCACGCGCTCCGGCGCGAATACGCCGCGCACGACGCACGCGCCGCGCTCGCGGATCGCACGCACGGTTTCTTGCGATACGCGTTCGGCGGCGCTATCGGCATAGCGCAATTCGGGAATCACGGCCTTTCCTCGAGCACGCTCGGCGACGATGCGCTCGACCTGCCGCGCGACATTATCGCGGACTTCCTCGAACAACTTGCCGGTAATTCGGCAGCGCGGCGCGCAACGCGCGCTTGGCTTCACGAATTGCGGCCGGCAGATCGTCTATTTTCAGAGGTTCCATGCTGTTTCCTTTGTCGTTCCCGCCCGAATACGGTGATGAAAGGATAGTGCGCGGCGTAGAATTGGAGTGACGAAATCCGGTCAACTGTTTTGCGAATCTGGACAGCACGCGATGAAAGCGACCTACGAACACGTACCGCCGTCTCGCGCGCATTCAGTTCGAATGGCACCACCATCCCGAATACGAATTTACGCTGACGCTGAATAGCCGCGGGCGGCACTATATCGGTGATTTGATCACGCAATACGATGCCGACGATCTCGTGCTCGTGCCACCCGATTTGCTGCATACGTGGTAGTCGAATCGTTCGATCGACACGGGCGCGGCAAGTCGCGATCGTGGTGTGGTGGTTCGCGGGCGAATGGGCGCGCCGTCTGGCGGCGAATTGCTGTCCTGAATGTGAAGCGCTCAATCGCTTGCTACGTCGCGCAGCGTGTGGACTGGTTTTCAATGCGCATGCCGGTGCGGCCCATGCGCGCCCGGCTCGATGGCCTGTTATCGACGGCTCCGCGCGGGCGTCTGGCAACGGTGCTCGAAGTACTTTGTACGCTTGCCGATGAAAACGCCCAGGCACTCGCATCGCCTAGCGCATTCGGCAAGGAACGAGAGGGCGCGCCTTCGGGGCACGAGCCGGAACGAGTCAATCGCGTGCTTGCGCTGATCGACGCGCGCTTTGCGCAACGGCTTACGTTGAGCGAACTGGCCGACGCCGCCAATCTGTCCGAACGCAGGCTCAATCGCTATTTCATCCAGCATTTAGGCGAAAGCGTGGGACGTTATCTGAATCGCGTGCGTATCGGTCACGCAGCCGCATGCTGGCCGATACGTCATGGCCGGTTGCCGTTATCGCGGCGCGCGCCGGTTTTCCTAGCGTGGCCAATTCCAATCGTGCGTTCAAAGCCGCTACAAACACGACGTCGAATGCTTACCGGTGCGAACTCGCGAACGGCGAACGCCAGGCGCTTGCCGATGCGGCGATATTGGAACAGGATATTGGAACAGCGCTCGCCGTCGCTGGGCCGAAAGCGGTTTCGCAAGCAATAAAACGATCCTAGAATACGGCTTCGGCGACATGCCAGAGTACGCCGGACGGGTCGAACACGAAGCCCACTTTCATGCCCCAGCTTTGCATCGCAGGCGGGGCGGCTCGATTGACCGCGAATCGGTCGGCCAGCGCTTTGGGATTTACTTGGGACCACCATGCATCCACATCGCGTACGAGCAGTTGCAGCATGAGGTTTTCCGAGAATTACTTGACGTAAAAGTTCTGCAGAATAAGAGTCGTTAACAAAATGACGTTCGCAATTGTCACCAGCATATGATGCAGCAAGCGATTTTCATGAAGGCCACGTGGATGAAGGCGAGCCGTTCGAAGCG
>JAQFVJ010000053.1 GCA_029439525.1 Caballeronia sp. BR6202001591004 | reverse complement strand
CCGCCGCCAGCTTTCCCGACGCCGTGACGCTTTGCAGCGCGGCAGGCAAGGCCGCACCCGCGCGCACCGCGCCCACGGCTTGCGCTGCGCCATCGAGCGCGGACGCCAGCGAATCGGGCGCGAGATGCAACGCGCTCAAGCAGGATGACGAACGCGTCGGATGCGCGACGTTGTGCGGTCGGGAAGCCTTGTCTGTCATGTCGGAACGGATACGGTCGAACGGCGCGTGCACGACACAACCACGCGCTTGCGATAAATATCGATTGTAACCTGTTGGGGTACGCCTACCCGGCGAGCGGTGCGCGCAAAAGAGAAGGTCGCTCTGCCCGGAACGGCCTTGTTCGGATGACGACCGAACGCGTTACATGCGGCCGGTGCGCACCATTTCCATCAGACGCGCGACGCGCTCTTCGGTCGCCGGGTGCGTCGAGAACAGGTTCGCGATACCGCCGCCCGACAGCGGATTCATGATCATCATCTGCGCCGTGGCAGGATGCGCTTCGGCCGCCAGGAACGGCACGCCTGTCGCGTAGGCGTGGATTTTCTCCAGCGCGCTCGCGAGCGACGCGGGATCGCCCGAAATTTCAGCGCCGCCGCGATCCGCCTCGAACTCACGCGCGCGCGAAATCGCCATCTGGATCAGTGCGCCCGCGATCGGCGCGAGAATCGCCACTAGAATGCCGGCGATCGGATTGACCGGTCGGCCTTTGTCGTCGCGCCCGCCGAAGAACATCGCGAAGTTCGCCAGCGCGGGCCATCGTCGCGGAGATCGTCGAGATGAGGATGTCGCGATGCTTCACGTGCGCCAGTTCGTGCGCCATCACGCCACGCATTTCGCGCTCGGACAGCACGCGCAGAATGCCGGTGGTCGCCGCGACCGCCGCGTGTTCCGGGTTGCGGCCCGTGGCGAACGCGTTCGGCGCGTCCTCGTTGATCAGATAGACGCGGGGCACCGGCAGGCCGGCGCGCGTCGCCAAATCGCGCACCAAGCGGTAGAACTGGGGCGCGGTGGTTTCGTCCACTTCCTGCCCATTGTACATGCGCAGCACCATCTTGTCCGAGAACCAGTACGAAAAGAAATTCATGCCGAGTGCGATGACGAGCGCGAGCATCATGCCGCTCTTGCCGCCGATCACACCGCCGATGACGAGGAAGAGGGCCGTGATCGCAGCCATCAGCATCGCGGTTTTGACCCAGTTGAACATGGTCGGAGCTCCTTCTCCCTAATTACAGTGCGCACCGTGCGCGTTCGTCGCGGCCACCCTGGCTGCAACAGTGATTGCAATAAAACTGTTAGGCAGGGGCGTCCGTCAATAATTCAATCGGCTGCAATGGTTTTATCGATGCGACGTCGCGAGCTTGATGCCCAGCCCGACGAACGCGCTGCCGACGCCGCGATCCAGCCACTTCTTCACGCCGGGCTTGCCCGAAAAGCGTTCCGTGACGCTGCCCGCAATCCAGGCGACGAAGCTGTTTCACGCCGTGCTCATCGCGATGAACGCCGCGCCGAGCACGAGGAAGGCGAGCGTCTTGTGCGGGCTGTCGGCGACGACGAACTGCGGAAAGAACGATACGAAGAAAAGCACTAACTTCTTCGGATTCAGCACGTTCGTGACGAAGCCTTGCGTGAAGAGCTGGCTCAGCGATTTCGGCGCGGTCGGCGTTTCGTGCGCGGTGTCCTCTGCGGCATCGTGTTTCGCGAAGATGAGCCGCACGCCGAGATAGATCAGATACATCGCGCCCGCGAGATCTTGATGACGGTGAACGCCGTCGCCGATGCCGCGAGAATCGCCGTCAATCCAAACGCGCCCGCGAGCGTATGCACCGATGCATCCACCAAAATGCCGAGCGCCGACACGACGCCCGCACCGCGTCCTTGCGCGACGCTGCGCCCGACGATGTACTCGGTATCGGGACCGGGCGTTACGTTCAGAAGAAAGACCGCGAGCAGGAAGAAAGCAAAACCGGTAATGCCGAGCATCGGAATTCTAGAGACAGCCGCTATGTCGAGCCGACTTATTTTAATTTTAGCGCCGTGCTTTTACCGTTGCGTCGTTTCGGGCAGCGAGAAACGCTGTCCGGCGGCGAGCGTCGCGCCCGTGAAAAACTCGCGCACCGGCAGGCGTTTGCCGCCCGGTTTCTGGAGTTGCGTGAGCCTGAGCGCCCCGCTGCCGCAGTTCACGACGATGCCGTCCGCTGACACGTCGGCGATCGCTCCCGGCTCGCCTGTGCCGCTCACCGGCTGCGCGGACCAGATCTTGATCGCGGTGCCGTCGAGCGTGCCGAATGCGCCCGGAAACGAATCGAACGCGCGCACCTGACGCGCGAGTTCTTGCGCGGGACGCCGCCAGTCGAGCGCCGCTTCATGCTTGGCGATCTTTTCGGCGTAGGTCGTGCCGTCGTCCGGTTGCGGCGTGGATGGCAGCGCGCCGTCGTGTTCGAGATCGCGCAGCGCGGCGACGATCATGTCCGCGCCCATCGCGGCGAGACGGTCGTGCAGCGTGGCAGTCGTGTCGTCGGGACGGATCGGCGTGCGGTCTTCGCGGATCATCGCGCCGGTGTCGAGGCCGGCGTCCATCTGCATCAGCGTGATGCCGGATTCCGCGTCGCCCGCTTCGATCGCGCGATGGATCGGCGCCGCGCCGCGCCAGCGCGGAAGCAGCGACGCGTGAATGTTGATCGCGCCGCGCGGCGGGATGTCGAGCACTTCCCGCGGAAGAATCAGGCCGTAGGCGGCGACGACCATGACGTCGTGCGGCGTCGCGCGCAGTAGATCGATCGCCTCGGCGGCTTCCGCCGGATACTTGCCCGCGCGCCGCAGCGAAGGCGGCTGCGCGACCGTCAGGCCGTGATCGACGGCGAAGCGCTTGATCGAGCTCGCCGTTAGCTTCATGCCGCGTCCCGCCGGACGGTCGGGCTGCGTCAGCACGAGCGGAACCGGAAAACCGGCCGCATGAATGGCCGCGAGCGCGGCGGCCGCGAATTCCGGCGTACCGGCGAAAACGACACGCAGCGATTGAGTCATCGAGTCGAGCTACCTTTGAGAGATTCTGCGGAACCGCGCGTCACAGCGCCTTTTCCAGCTTTTTCATCTTGCCGCGAATCCGTGTCTGCTTGAGCGTCGACAGGTATTCGATGAACACCTTGCCCAGCAAGTGATCCATTTCGTGCTGGATGCAGACCGCGAGCAGGCCGTCGCAATCGAGTTCGAAGGTCTCTTTTTCATTCAGCGCCTTCACCCGCACCTTGTCCGGCCGTTCGACATAGTCGTAAATGCCTGGCACCGACAGGCAGCCTTCTTCCCATTTCTTTTTGGCGTCGCTCGACCAGACGATTTCCGGGTTGATGAACACGAGGAGTTCATCATGGGCATCGGAGACGTCGATCACGATCACGCGCTCGTGCACATCCACCTGAGTCGCGGCGAGGCCGACGGCGGGCGCGGCGTACATCGTTTCAGCCATGTCGGCGACGAGCTTGCGGATGCGGTCGTCGACGACGGCGACGGGCTTGGCCACTTTGTGGAGACGCTTGTCCGGGTAGTTGAGTATCTTGAGCAGAGCCATGATTCGGATTGTCCACGCGCGCCGCGACGCGTGTTAATCGGCCATTCGGCCAGGTTGCGGATGATTGGCAGCATGCCGAAGATATGCTCACATCGATTCAACGCGCCGGCATGGCAGCCAGAGCGAGTCGCCACGGTGGCGGGCGGGCCGCGGCGCGACGCTTGCTGTTCGCTTCTTACATTTTACATTTTGTGTACCTACCGGATCGAAAATCTTAATATGACGACCGCCCTGCTGCCGACCGAACCGATCTCCGTCTGTGCCCCCGACCCCAACTGCGCGCTTGGTTGCGCCTCGCCCACGCCAATGGCCTGCGCCCTCCGCTGCTCGTGCTGCGGCAGTTACTTGGTGAATTTGGTGGCCCGGCCGACGTGCTGTCGGAGAGTTTTGCCGAACTCGCGCGCGTCGCGGACGCGGACGCCGCGAAAGCCGTGCTTGTGCCGCCGGCGAACATCGAGCAGACGCCGTTCGAGCGTTACGACGACGTGCGCGAATGGGCGTCCGCGCCGGGAAACCATGTGCTCACGCTTGCGGATTCCGCCTATCCGCAAGCGCTGCTCACCATGCCCGATCCACCGCCGCTGTTCTATGTGAAGGGCCGGCTCGAGCTGCTTCAGGCGCGCGCGGTCGCGATCGTCGGCAGCCGGCACGCGACGCCGCAGGGGTTCGAAGATGCGCATCGCTTCGCGCGCGCTGTCGGATGCGGGTCTCGCGGTCGCGTCGGGGCTCGCGGTCGGCATCGATGTAGCCGCGCATCACGGAGCGCTGATGGGCAACGCGGGCACGATCGCGGTCATCGGCATGGAGCCGGATATTGTCTATCCGTCGTCGAATCACGATCTGGCGCATGAGATCGCGCGCGATGGCGTCATCGTGTCGGAATGGCCGCTGCGCACGCCGCCGCGATCCGCGAACTTTCCGCAGCGCAATCGGCTGATTGCGGGATTGTCGGGCAGCGTGCTGATCGTCGAGGCGGCGATGCGCTCTGGCTCGCTCATCACCGCGCGGCTTGCCAACGAAATGAGGCGCGATGTATTCGCCGATGCCCGGTTCGATCCATGCGCCGTTGTCGCGCGACTGTCATCGCCTCATCAAACAGGGCGCGAAGCTCGTCGAAATGCCCGACGACGTGCTCGAGGAATTCGGCTTCGCACGTCCTCCCGCGCGGAGGAAACGCGGCGTGCCGAAGCCCGTCAGCGCGTCGTGGGGTCCGCGAGTCTGTTCGCCGCGCCGGACACCGACGCGGACTCCGTGCTCACCGCGCTAGGCCACGCCCCGGCGACGCTTGAAGTTCTCGCCGCCCGCACCGACATGGGCGGCGCGGCGCTGCAAGGCGCGCTTCTGCAACTGGAACTGGCGGGCCGGATCGCGGCCATGCCGGGCGGCCGCTACACGGCGGTCGAGCGCTCCTGAATCCGCTCCGTGCTACATTCCGGGAAAAAGCGAAAGCGCCCCTGCTGGTCCCGCTAGAAGGATTTTTTGAAGCACGCCATGTCCGCGTTGAACCTCGACACCGATGCCGACCGAATCGCCGAGCGCCTGGCCGTGCCCGGCACTCTGTTCGTCGCCTGCTTTTGCGCCGAATGGTGCGGAACCTGCCGTGAATACCGCGAAGGTTTCGACAGGCTAGCCGACGCGCATCCGGACATCTGCTTCGCGTGGATCGATGTCGAAAATCAAGCGGACCGTTTCGACGATCTCGATGTCGAAAATTTCCCGACCATTCTGATCGAGGATTCGGTCACGACCCGATTTTTCGGCACGGTGCTGCCGCAGGCGTCGATCGTTGGGCGCCTGCTCACCGATCTGACCGCGCTGCCGAACATGGTCGGCGCGCCAAAACTGCGCTCGGCGCTTGCTACAGCGTAATCGTCAGCATAGGCAAATGCCGAGCTTTCGCCTGTTTTGCGCTTGTTTTGCGCGTGGCGAAACGGGCGCTGCGCAGCGTTCGGCCAAGCGTGCCAATTCGTGCCGCGACGCGCACGGCGCAAAGCCTGTGCTATAAAAGCGGTCGTTAAAGCAGCCCAAATCGGGCCGCTGCCTGATCTCAACTGAAACGAGTCATGTCCAAAGCCCTGATCATCGCTGAGAAGCCTTCCGTCGCGAACGACATCGCACGTGCGCTGGGCGGCTTCACCAAGCATGACGAGTACTTCGAGAGCGACGACTACGTGCTCTCGTCCGCCGTCGGCCATTTGGTGGAGATCGCCGAGCCGGAGGAATACGACGTTAAGCGCGGAAAGTGGAGCTTCGCCAATCTGCCGGTCATCCCGCCGCATTTCGATCTAAATCCGATCGCCAAGAGCGAGTCGCGCCTCAAGGTGCTGACCAAGCTGATGAAACGCAAGGATGTCGACCGGCTCATCAACGCATGTGACGCGGGGCGCGAGGGCGAACTGATTTTCCGCCTGATCGCGCAGCACGCGAAGGCCAAGCATCCAGTCCAGCGCCTGTGGCTGCAGTCGATGACGCCCGCCGCGATCCGCGAAGGCTTCGCGAATTTGCGCAGCGACGCCGACATGCAGCCGCTCGCCGACGCGGCACGCTGCCGCTCGGAAGCCGACTGGCTGGTCGGCATCAACGGCACGCGCGCGATGACCGCCTTCAACAGCAAGGGCGGTGGTTTCTTCCTGACCACGGTTGGTCGCGTTCAGACGCCAACGTTGTCTATCGTCGTCGAACGTGACGAGAAAATCCGCCGTTTCGTGCCGCGCGATTACTGGGAAGTGCGCGCCGAATTCATCGCGGCGAAAGGCCTGTACGAAGGCCGCTGGTTCGATCCGAAGTTCAAGCGCGTCGAAAACGATCCCGAGCAGCGCGACTCGCGCCTGTGGGGCCTCGCGGCGGCGGAAAGCATCGTCGCGGCGTGCCGCGGCAAAACAGGCACTGTCACCGAGGAGTCGAAGCCGTCCACGCAAATGTCGCCGCTGCTGTTCGATCTGACCAGCCTGCAGCGCGAAGCCAATAGCCGCTTCGGCTTTTCGGCGAAGAACACGCTCGGTTTCGCGCAGACGCTTTATGAAAAGCACAAGGTGTTGACCTATCCGCGTACCGATTCGCGCGCGTTGCCGGAAGACTATATGAGCACGGTCAAGGAAACGCTGACCATGCTCAAGGAGAGCAACAACTATCTGCCGTTCGCCAAGCAGGTGCTCGACAAGGGCTGGGTGAAGCTGAACAAGCGCATTTTCGACAATTCGAAGATCAGCGACCACTTCGCCATCATCCCGACGCTGCAGGCACCCAAGGCGCTGTCCGAGCCTGAGCAGAAGCTGTACAACCTCGTCGTGAAGCGCTTCCTGTCGGTGTTTTTCCCGGCAGCGGAATATCTCGTGACGACGCGCATCACCGAAGTCTCGGGGCATCACTTCAAGACGGAAGGCAAGGTGCTGGTTGAGCCGGGCTGGTTGCAGGTCTACGGCCGCGAAGCCGCGGGCGAGGAAGGCAACCTCGTTCCGGTGCAGAAGGACGAAAGGGTCGATGTCGAAAAGGTCGAGGCGCATGGTCTCGTGACCAAGCCGCCCGCGCGCTACAACGAAGCCTCGCTGCTATCGGCGATGGAAGGCGCGGGCAAGCTCGTCGAGGACGAGGAACTGCGTGACGCGATGGCCGCCAAGGGTCTTGGCACGCCGGCCACGCGCGCGGCGATCATCGAAGGTCTGCTCGGCGAGAAATACATGGTGCGTGAAGGCCGCGAGGTGATTCCGACCGCCAAGGCGTTCCAGTTGATGACCCTGCTGCGCGGACTCGGCGTCGAGGAACTCACCGCACCGGAACTGACCGGTCAGTGGGAACACAAGCTATCGCAGATGGAGCGCGGCAGCCTGCATCGCGACGCGTTTATGCAGGAAATCGCGGGCATGACGCAGACCATCGTCAAGCGCGCGAAGGAATACGACTCTGACACGATTCCCGGCGATTACGCGACGCTCGAAACACCGTGCCCGCACTGCGGCGCGCAGGTGAAGGAGAACTATCGTCGCTTCGCGTGCACGAAGTGCGAATTCTCGATTTCGAAGATTCCGGGCAGACGCCAGTTCGAGATTCCGGAAGTCGAGGAATTGCTGCGCGAAAAGACGATCGGTCCGCTGTCGGGCTTTCGCAGCAAGATGAGCCGTCCGTTCTCGGCCATTCTCAAGCTCGCCTTCGACGACAAGATCAAGAACTTCAAGCTGGAATTCGATTTCGGCCAGGACAACGGCGGCGAAGACGGCGAACCGCCCGACTTCTCCGAGCAAACGCCCGTCGGCGCTTGTCCGAAGTGCCAGTCGCACGTGTTCGAACACAGCATGAGCTACGTCTGCGAGAACTCGGTCGCCACTCCGAAGACCTGCGACTTCCGCTCGGGCAAGGTGATTCTGCAGCAGGAAATCACGCGCGAGCAGATGGAAAAGCTGTTGGGCGCGGGCCGCACGGATCTGCTGACGAACTTCAAGTCGTCGCGCACGGGCCGGAACTTCAAGGCGTTTCTCGTGAAGCAGCCGGATGGCAAGATCGGCTTCGAGTTCGAGAAGAAGGAAGGCAAGCCGGCGGCGAAGACGGCAGCGGCCAAGCGCGGCGTGGTGGCACCGGCCGAGGCGGCGGACAACGGGGACGACGGCGACAGCGATGTCGCAGTCGCCGCGAAGACCACGCGCGCGAAGCCCGCGACAAAGACCGTCGCAGCGAAGAAGGCGTCTGCCGCGAAGAAGGCCGCTGCGAAGAAGACATCCGCGCGCAAATCCGACGAGTGATCTGATCGTCGAAACGCGTGGGCGAATCGACGCGCAGTAAAAAAAAGCCCACGAAATCGCCTTCGTGGGCTTTTTTTACTGCGCCGGTCAGCTTGGTCGGCGTGGAGCGAGCCGATCAGAACGGCGAAGGCACTGCCAGCCGTCCGCGCGTGCGCGTCGGCTTCTCTTACTTTCGATCCGAGTTCACCCGTCATCAATGGCGTCTTCGTCAGTTTCGGCGTTCTCGGGCATCACCGCGCGGCCGCGTCCGTCGCGCAGACCGTCATGCAACCGGTCGTCAGACGCCGCGTGACCACGCTCGCGCTCTTCACCTGACCCGCGATGACGATGCCGACATCGATCGACCAAATCGACTTGCCGATCGACCAGCGTCACGTCCGGAATTACCTTCGGATAGCGCTGAGCATACGTCTGTAACACAGGTGCGAGATTATGCAGACCGAACACGACGGGCGCGACGATCCGCAGCGAGTCGAGCGGCTCATGATTGCGCGCAACCTCCATCTGTTCGACGTCTTCCAGCTCGTCGAGAATTTGCCGCTCGCTCCAGATACACCTGACCGGATTCCGTGAGCGAAAGGCTGCGCGTCGTGCGGTTGAGCAAGCGCGTGCCGAGGCGGGTTTCCAGGTCCGCGACGTGGCCCGTCGCCACTGCATTGGAGATATCCATCGCGCTTGCGGCCCGGGCGAAACAAAACTGCCCAAGTCGGCGACGCGGACGAACACTCTCATCGACTGCAAATGATCCATGGGACAACTCCTGCCGCCAGGCGGTTTCTAATTTCTGCTGCAAAGCAATTCAAGATTATCTTAAGATCTCGAGATTTCATGCAGAAGTTGCGGGAAGACAGCCATATTTCGAAAAATTTATTGGTTTAGCGCGCGTTCACGGCGAAAAACATCATGGATTGTTGTTCGCACCGCACCGCAAGGCTGTCCGCACGCTGATTCCAGGATTTTTGAAAAGCTGGCCGCGCTATTTGGGGCGAGTTAGAGCGGATAATGACGCGCCCGCATCGCACGAGCGCGTAATAAGGGATTGGTTTGCCCGATGACGCTAATCACCGGGCAATGCGTCACGTTGACGCTCGGTTGAAGCTCAGACCGCCAGACGCTTCTCCATGTCGGCCTTCACCTCGGGAAGCGCTCACGGCAGGCCCTGTTGCAGCTTTTCGAACAACTCGTCGTGCACGCGAGTTCATCGCGCCACAAGGCATCGTTGACGGAAATGACCTGCTCGAACTGCTCGCGCGTGAAGCCGAGACCACCCCAGTCGATGTCCTCGTAACGCGGCGAAATGCTGAACGCGTGCTCTTCGCCCTGCGCCGTGCCTTCGATGCGGCCGATCGGCCGATCATCCAGTTCAGCACGCGCATGTTCTCGCCGAAGCCCGGCCACACGAACTTGCCGTCGTCGCCCTTGCGACAGCGAATCTGGGGCAGTCTCGTGTTCTTTTCGTGACACGAGGCAGATCGCAGGCCGATTGCGGCGTCATGGGCATGACACTTTGCGCGCACCACACCACGGCTTGTCGCGGCTTGTGTCGCAACGGAACAAACTGTTAAAAGAGATACTAACTGGCCTGTCTCCTCGCGGACTACCGTGTTTTCCGCCCTATGCGCCGGATTTTTCTATTCGCGCGATCGGGGGCGGCTTAAAGAAAAAGGGAGTCAAGCTTAACACCGCAAGCGCGCGTGCGCGCCGAGATCGCAGTTAAGCTGATAAAGCGCACATTTATCCGTAATTACCCGAAGTTAATTGCTCTATTTTCTCGCTCGGTCGAAAAGCAGCACGTTTGATGCCTAACAAAAGCCAACCATTGCCCATGAAAATCGCCATTCTCGACGACTACCAGGACGTCGTCCGGAAGCTCGACTGCTTCCGCTTGTTCGATGACCATGAGGTGAAGATCTTCAATAACACCGTGCGCGGACTCGGACAGTTGGCTAGCAGACGGACGCGCTCGTGCTGATCCGCGAACGTACCCGCATCAGCTCGCAATTGCTCTACAAGTTGCCGAAGCTGCGCATGATTAGCCAGACGGGCCGCGCGGGCGGTGGGCATATCGATATCGATGCGTGTACGGAACGGGGCATCGCCGTACTCGAAGGCACGGGTTCGCCGATCGCGCCGGCCGAACTCACATGGGCGCTTATCATGGCGGCGCAGCGGTGCATTCCGCAGTACGTCGCGAATCTGAAGCCGGGCGCGTGGCAGCAGTCGGGGCTGAAGACATCCGGCTACCGCCGAACTTCGGACTCGGGCAAGTGCTGCACGGGCAGACGCTCGGCATCTGGGGATATGGCAAGATCGGTAGGCTGGTCACGGGTATGGCAAGGTGTTCGGCATGAACGTGCTGGTGTACGGGCGCGAGCATTCTCAACAGGCCGCGCGTGAGGATGGCGTCGCGGTCGCGGAAAGTTGCGAGGCCCTGTTCGAACAAAGCGATGTGCTGACGGTGCATCTGCGTCTGAACGATGAGACGCGCGCCATCGTGAAGCAGGACGATCTGATGCGCATGAAGCCGACCGCGCTGTTCGTCAATACGAGCCGCATGGAGCTGATGGGAGACAACGCGCTGCTCAACGCGCTGCATCACAACCGGCCAGGGGTGGTCGCCATCGACGTGTACGAAAGCGAGCTTATTCTGTAAGGCTATGGACTGTTGCGGATGGAGAACGTGATCTGCACGCCGCACATCGGTTACGTGGAGCGCGAGAGTTACGAGCTGTACTGTAGTTCAGCGTGGCGTTCAAGAATACTCTCACGTTCGATGCGGGCGACATGTCGAGCGTCTTCAACAAGGAAGCGTTACAGCACGCGCGCCGCCGTTGATCGGTTGATGCGCTGACCGCTCAAAGCGTCGAGACATCGATCGACGGCTCGCAGCGCACCGGAAAGTTCACCGAGTTCGCAACGAAACAAAATAGTGGTGCGCTTCTTCATGCAGGCGCGCCGCGAGTTCCACATCCCCGCCCGCGCCGATGGTCACGCGCAGGTGCAGCCGCACATCGATGAAACGGCCGCTGCCATTCGACTCCTCCTGCATGGTGGCGATGGGATCGTCGATGTAACCTGTCACGACGATGTGGTTCACCGAGCACAAATTGCAGATACTACAGCATGTGACACGACGACAGCGACGCCACCAGCAGGTCTTCCGGATTGTGGCGCGAGGCATCGCCGCGAAACGCGGGATCGCTCGATCCTTCGATGGCCGTCTTGTTGGCGACGCACACGAGGTGATCGCACGAATAGGCATCGTAGGCGGACGTGCCGGAACCGAGATCGCCCGTCCAGGCGACGGTCAATTCATTAAGGTGTGCTGTTTCTTCGACACGATGGATCCTCTATGCGATGTGAGACGCGGTTTCCAGAAGGCGCGGCAGGCGTTCGAGGAGGTCGTCGCCGTCCGCGCGGCCCAAGTCGTAAGCATGCTGCATCTGCGCGGGACTTGTATAGTCCCAGCTCGAAATCGACACCTTGCGCGATGGCTGTACGTAGAGACGCTTCTGCTCGCCGTACGGCACGATGAACATGCGTTCGCGCGGATAAAATCGCGTGACCATCACGAGCACGATGCCCGGCGATGCATCGAGCGCGGAGACGGGCACGTTGTCGACCATGTCGCCATCGAGCACGGGACGGCCGTTGTGTCTCGAAGGATCGGCGTGAAGGGCGGCGTGCTGGACAATTGCAGGATCAGGTCGGCGAGTCTTCGACGCGCGCGCAGTCCTGCGCTTTCACGAATTTCGGATGAAAACCGAGTGTCTGTCCGAGAGTCGGATGCAGCGTCTTGCGCACGTATTTTTCGATGTTGTACGCGATGAGACCGGCTGCGACCGCACTTCTCGCGCCGAACCAGCGCGGCAGATACGACACGCCGATACGTATCTCCGGCGCCTGCGCAAGCTCCGAAAAGCGCTCCGCGCAGATGTCGAGCAACGCCTGTCGATAGATGCGGTAGTGCGGAAACACGGATTGGCCGCTGCGCAGCAGGTTGCCCCAATAGGCGTTCTTCGTGTTGTCCTTGAGCGCGCGTAAGTAGTAGTCGCTGACCCAGCGCGAGTGATTCGTATAGAGCATGCAGGCCTTGGCGGTGCCCGCCGAAATGCCCGCGATGATGCGCGGCTTCAGTTCCCGTTCCGGCTGGACCACGTCACAGAAACCGGCTTGCCACCAGCAGCGGTTGCCGCTGCCGGCGAATACGGACTTGATCGAACATTCACTTGTTGGTGGCGTTGATGAGCGCGTAAGTGGTGGTGGCGTGCGCGGCGAGTTCGTTCTGATCGTCGCGCAATTCGATTTCACCGAAGACGAGGTTGCGACCGCGTTGCTGGATGCACGCGGTGACCAGCACATCGCCGGTTTTGACCGGGCGCATGAAGGTGGTCTTCAGCGAGACGGTGGTCATCGGATGGAAGCCGCCGAGCACGTGGAAAATAGCGACGACCATTGCGGTATCGGCGGCGGCCATGAACACTTGCCCGCAGATCACGCCGCCTGAATGGGTGGTCCGAATACGGGCGCAAGGTGATGGAGTCGTCCGTCGTCGATTCAGGCGCGAGGCCGAGCTCGCGGACCCACGGCGGGATGCTGTCGATTCAGGCGCGGATGGCGGAGGCGTCCATTGAGCTTTGGCTTGTTGTGAGTTGCGCCATGATAGGGGGCTTGAAACCGCTTTCTGGCCCGTTCAAGTGGTGGCTCGAAACGTATCTCGAATTTTTTGCAGTAAAGTAAAGGCTTGCGCTCCGCGCAATTTTTCCGCTAAAATTTTCTAGACATTGGGGCGTTAGCTCAGTTGGTAGAGCAGCGGACTCTTAATCCGTAGGTCGAGTGTTCGAGTCACTCACGCCCCACCAAGTAATTTCGAAAGCCCGGTCAGCGAAAGTTGACCGGGCTTTTTGTGTTGTGTGCCCATCTTGTAGGTGCAAGTTCTACCATGAGTTGAACAGAGCGAATGAAGCGAAGCGCAACTGCGAGAGGGGTGACCAAAATCGTGGGAAGGAAGCGTGGAGCGAAACCGCGAG
>JAQFVJ010000052.1 GCA_029439525.1 Caballeronia sp. BR6202001591004 | reverse complement strand
GATGGCTTCATCAAACTTGTCGCCGCCGACGCGCACCGAACCCTTGTACACGATGCCGCCCAGCGAGATGACGCCGACTTCCGTCGTGCCGCCGCCGATATCGACGACCATGGAGCCCGTGGCTTCCGACACCGGCAGGCCCGCGCCGATTGCAGCGGCCATCGGCTCTTCGATCAGATAGACCTGCGATGCGCCCGCGCCGTGCGCCGCTTCCTTGATGGCGCGACGCTCGACTTGCGTGGAACCGCATGGTACGCAAATGATGATGCGCGGCGACGGCGAGAACATGCGGGATTCGTGTGCAGTCTTTATGAACTGCTTGATCATCTGCTCGGTGACGGTGAAGTCGGCGATCACGCCGTCCTTCATCGGCCGGATGGCCTCGATGTTGCCTGGAACCTTGCCGAGCATCTGCTTTGCTTCCTTGCCGACGGCCTGAATGGTCTTCTTGCCATTCGGACCACCTTCCTGACGGATGGAGACGACTGACGGCTCGTCGAGGACAATGCCTTTCCCGCGCATGTAGATCAGCGTGTTGGCGGTGCCAAGGTCAATCGCCAGGTCGTTGGAGAAATAGCTGCGCAAAAAGCCGAACATTCAAAAATCCTGTCTCGCTGGGTAGCCGTTCGTCGCTGGGAGTGCCGGTGACGGCAGCGGAAAAAATAACGGTTTGCCGGGACGGCGAAAGCCCGCCGTGAAGTGCAAATCCGGGAAGAAATCTACCGCAGAATGGAACGGACCGCGCTGGCGTTTCTCGCCAAAACAATGATTCAGGGAGAAAGCTGCTTGCTGACAAGTCGATCCCGATGCAAGTCCAACGAGTAATGATACCTTATAATTTGCGCGTATCTATAGGGAAAAGGATGGCAGTTTTTGCCAGTGCCAGCCCTGCTTCGAAGGCCTTCTCCCGGGATCGTAAATGGCTGTCATGGGCCGCTTTATTTTCCGAGTTGCAAACGCCTCAGAGTCGTCCACGTTTTCTCCGGTGAACCCATGTCCTTGACCCTGACCGACGTAAAACACATCGCGCATCTCGCGCGGCTCGAATTGCCCGAAAACGAGGCAGAACCGACGCTCGCGCGCCTCAATGATTTTTTCGGTCTCGTCGAGCAGATGCAAGCTGTCGACACGACCGGCATCGAGCCGCTCGCGCACCCGATCGAACAGATCGAGGAAGTCGCGCTGCGTCTGCGCGACGACGCTGTCTCAGAGCGCGTCGATCGCGAAGAGTTCCAGCGTTCGGCGCCTGCCGTGCAAGATGGGCTCTATCTCGTGCCCAAGGTGATCGAATAAGACATCGGTAAGCGACGTGTCACGCGCTCACCCAGCGACATTTGCGCGCGGCATCGGGGCCGCGCTCATCAGGGAACTGCAATGCATCAGAAAAGCTTGACCGAACTGCGCGCCGCACTCGACTCGAAGGACATCTCCGCCGTCGAGCTGGCGCAGTCGTATCTGCAACGCATCGAGGCCGCGAAGGATCTCAACGCGTTCATCGGCGTGGATCGCGAACTCACGCTCGAACAGGCGAAAGCCGCCGACGCGCTCATCGCAGAGGGTCGCGCGGGCGCGCTCACCGGCCTGCCGATCGCGCACAAGGACGTGTTCGTCACGCGCGGCTGGGCGTCGACCGCCGGCTCCCACATGCTCGAAAATTATGCGAGCCCGTTCGATGCGAGCGTCGTCGACCGTCTTGCGCACGCGGGCATGGTCACGCTTGGCAAGACCAACATGGACGAATTCGCGATGGGTTCGTCGAACGAGAATTCGTACTTCGGCGCGGTGAAGAATCCGTGGGACGCGAAGGCCGTGCCCGGCGGTTCGTCGGGCGGATCGGCGGCGGCGGTGGCCGCGCGTCTCGCGCCCGTCGCGACCGGCACCGACACCGGTGGCTCCATTCGCCAGCCGGCGTCGTTCACCGGCATCACCGGCATCAAGTCTACTTACGGCCGCGTTTCGCGTTACGGAATGATCGCGTTTGCGTCGTCGCTGGATCAGGCCGGCCCGATGGCGCAGACCGCGCAGGATTGCGCGCTGCTGCTCAACGCGATGTCCGGCTTCGACGAGCGCGATTCCACCAGCCTGCAACGCGAGAACGAGGATTACACGCGCTATCTCGGCAAGACGTGGAACGGCTCCGACGACGCCAGCAAGCCGCTCAAAGGCCTGCGCATCGGTTTGCCGAAGGAGTATTTCGGCGCCGGTCTCGCCGACGACGTGCGCGCGTCTATCGATGCCGTATTGAAGCAACACGAAGCGCTGGGCGCGACGCTCGTCGAAGTGTCGTTGCCCAAGACCGAGCTGTCGATTCCCGTGTACTACATCATCGCGCCGGCGGAGGCATCGTCGAATCTGTCGCGCTTCGATGGCGTGCGCTACGGGCATCGCGCGGCTGAGTACCGCGACTTGCTCGACATGTACAAGAAGTCGCGCGCGGAAGGCTTCGGGCCTGAAGTGAAGCGGCGGATTCTGGTTGGCACCTACGTGCTGTCACACGGCTATTACGACGCGTACTACCTGCAGGCGCAGAAGATTCGCCGCATCATCGCACGCGAATTTCAGGAAGCGTTCAAACAGTGCGATGTCATCATGGGACCCGTCGCGCCGTCGGTCGCGTGGAATCTCGGCGAGAAGGCCGATGATCCCGTGCAGATGTATCTCGCCGATATCTACACGCTGTCCGTCAGTCTCGCCGGTCTGCCCGGCATGAGCGTGCCGTGCGGCTTCGGCGCGGGTGCGAATGCGAATCGCCCGGTCGGTCTGCAAATCATCGGCAACTATTTCAACGAAGCCCGGATGCTCCAGGTCGCCGACGCGTATCAGCGCGCGACCGACTGGCATCGCAAGGCACCTGCATCGGCCTCGGGAGTGTGAACATGCAGTGGGAAGTCGTCATCGGTCTGGAAACGCACGCGCAGCTTTCCACCGAATCCAAGATTTTTTCGGGTACGGCCACGCAGTTCGGCGCTGCGCCGAACACGCAAGCCTCGCCCGTCGATCTCGCGCTGCCGGGCGTGCTGCCCGTGATGAACCGTGGCGCCGTCGAGCGCGCGATCCGCTTCGGCCTGTCGATCGGCTCGACCATCGCGCCGCGCAGCATCTTCGCGCGCAAGAATTACTTCTATCCCGATCTGCCGAAGGGCTATCAGATCAGCCAGTACGAGATTCCGGTCGTGCAGGGCGGTCAGATTACGATCCTTCCGGCCAACGAGAAAGCCGTCAAGGAAGCGTATTCGAAGACCATCAACCTGACGCGCGCGCATCTGGAAGAAGACGCTGGCAAGTCGCTGCACGAAGACTTCGCGGGCATGACGGGCATCGACCTGAACCGCGCCGGCACGCCGCTGCTGGAAATCGTCACCGAGCCGGAAATGCGCAGCGCGGCGGAAGCGGTCGCGTATGCGAAGGCGCTGCACGGCCTGGTCGTATGGCTCGGCATCTGCGACGGCAACATGCAGGAGGGCTCGTTCCGCTGCGATGCGAACGTGTCGGTGCGTCCGGTCGAACAGAAGGAATTTGGCACGCGCGCGGAAATCAAGAATCTGAACTCGTTCCGCTTCCTCGAAGAAGCGATTCAATACGAAGTACGCCGTCAGATCGCACTGGTCGAAGACGGCGGCACGGTGGTTCAGGAAACGCGTCTGTACGATCCGGACAAGCGCGAAACGCGATCGATGCGCAGCAAGGAAGACGCGCACGATTACCGCTATTTCGCCGATCCCGATCTGATGCCGCTGGTCATCGACGCGTCGTGGATCGAGCGCGTGAAGGGCGAAATGCCCGAACTGCCTGCGGATATGCAGAAGCGCTTCGTCGATACCTACGGCCTGACCGAATACGACGCGGGCGTGCTCACGTCGTCAAAAGCGATGGCGTCGTACTTCGAGGCGCTCGTGCAGAAGGCGGGCGAGCGCCAAGCCAAGATCGCCGCGAACTGGATGATGGGCGACGTCTCCGCGCAATTGAACCGCGAATCGCTGGAGATCAGTGAATCGCCGGTGTCGGCGGGGCAACTCGCGCTGATCGTGCAGCGCATCTCCGACGGCAGCATCTCCAACAAGATCGGCCGTGAAATCTTCCAGACGATGTGGGAAGAAAAGGCGACGGACGAAGGTGCGGCGGATCGCATCATCGAGGCGAAGGGGCTCAAGCAGATTTCCGATACCGGCGCGCTGGAAGCGATCATCGACGAAGTACTCGCCGCGAACCAGAAGTCGGTCGACGAGTTCCGCGCGGGCAAGGAGAAGGCGTTCAACGCGCTGATCGGTCAGGCGATGAAGGCGACCAAGGGCAAGGCCAATCCGCAGCAGGTCAACGAGCTGCTAAAGAAGAAGCTATCCTGAAGCCCTGACGCACGAGCGAAGACTCGCCTCGCGGGCTGCTGCCGGTCAAGCCTGGTAGCAGCCGGTTTTCATTGGTGGAGGCAAAAGAACAATGGCGAAGAAACCCGAACTCGATGACTTTCGCGTCCCATTCGTCGATGCGGACAAAAAGCTCAAGCCGTTCGATCTGAACGCGATCGATCCATCGTCGAAGCCGTTTTCGAGCGGCTCGAAAGACGAACACCGCGAGCGCATCACGGCGATCGACGCGCAGCTCGACGACTTGCAGGAGAAGCTTCACGCGCAGCGGCATCGGCGCGTATTGCTTGTCCTGCAAGGGATGGACACGAGCGTCAAGGACGGCACCATCGCGCCGTGTTCCACATGTCGATCCGCTGGGGCTTGCGCATCGTGCCGTTCAGGCGCCTTCCGAGCGCGAGGCTGCGCACGATTTCCTCTGGCGCGTTTATTCGCAGGCGCCCGCCGCCGGCGAACTCGCGATCTTCAACCGCAGCCACTATGAAGACATGCTCGTGCCGCGCGTGCTGGACAGCATCGACGACGCGGAATGCGAGCGGTGTTATCGTCACATCCGCGAGTTCGAATCGCTGCTCGCGGACAGCGGCACGACGATCATCAAATGCTTCCTGCATATTTCGAAGAACGAGCAGCGCGAGCGCTTGCAGGCGCGCATCGACGATCCGACCAAACACTGGAAATTCGATGTCTCCGATCTCGAAGCGCACAAGCTGTGGGGCGCATACGAGACCGCGTATGAAATCTGCTCGGCGCGACCTCGACTAATTAACGCGCCATGGTACATCATTCCGGCGAACTCGAAGACGCATCGCAACGTGATGGTCGCCGAGCTGTTGCTTGCGGCACGATGCAGGGCATGAAGCTCGAATTCCCGCCGGGCGAAGGAATCGCTCAAAGGCGTCAAAGTCGAATAACCCCGTCGAATAACCCAGATCAAAAGAAAGAACATGTTTCGCGTGATTACCGCCAATCTGAACGGCATCCGCTCGGCCGCCAAGAAGGGCTTTTTCGACTGGTTCGGCGAACAGAAATCAGACGTCGTGTGCGTACAAGAAATTAAGTGCTCGCAAGACGATCTCACGCCTGAGTTTCTCGCACCGCACGGCTTTAAGGGCTATTTCCAGCACGCGGTGAAGAAAGGCTATAGCGGCGCGGGCCTCTATACGCGTCACGAACCGGACGATGTGAGCATCGGCTTCGGCAGCGAAGAGTTCGATCCGGAAGGGCGCTACGTGGAAGCGCGTTTCGGCAAGCTGTCGGTGGTGTCGGTGTATGTGCCGTCGGGTTCGAGCGGCGACGAGCGCCAGCAGGCGAAATATCGCTTCATGGACGAGTTCATGCCGCATCTTGCGGAGCTGTCGAAAGAGCGCGAAGTAATCGTGTGTGGCGACGTGAATATCGTGCACAAGGAAATCGACATCAAGCACTGGAAGAGCAATCAGAAGAATTCGGGCTGTCTGCCGGAAGAGCGCGCGTGGCTCACCCAGCTTTTTGATGACGTCGGTTACGTCGATGTGTTCCGCACGCTCGATCAGCGTCCCCAGCAGTACACGTGGTGGAGCAATCGCGGTCAGGCGTATGCGAAGAACGTCGGGTGGCGTATCGACTATCACATCGCGACACAGGAAGTTGCCGCGACCGCTAAAAGGACGTCGATCTTCCGCGACATCAAGTTCAGCGACCACGCGCCGCTGACGATCGATTACGACTGGAAGATCGTTAAAAAGATGGACGCGCAGGACGGGCGCGCTCACCGTCCCGGCTTCTTGAACCGCCCCAATCCCCCGTAATTCGGCAACTGATCGATGGTCTTGCCGACCGCCTTCGCGTAAAACGGCATCATGTCGGGCATGCGCTTGAGCAGATCCTGCCGGCGGTTCGGCCCATACGGATGCATCCAGATAGCCGTTGTCCGAACGCCGTGTGGCGTTGTCGATCTTGTTCCACAGCGTGATGGCCACGCACGGATCGTAGCCCGCGCGTGACGCGATTTCACTGCCGATCACATCGGCTTCGGTTTCGTCGGCGGCGGAGTAGCGCATCGCGAGCAGTTGATCACCGATGCCGAGCGGTTGCGACGCGTAATCCGCGAAGCCGAACAACTGCGGCATCGTGCCCGCGGTCAGTTGCGCCGCCTGCTGCTTGCCGAGCCGTTCGGGCGCATGCTCGCGCAGCGCATGCGCGATCTCGTGGCCGAGCATCATGCCGATTTCGTTGTTACATTCAGATGCAGCTTGTCAATCAGCCCGCTGTACACGACGATCTTGCCGGCCGGCAGGCAGTACATGCGCACTTCCGGCGACTTGATGACGTTGGTTTCCCACTTCCAGTTCTTCGCGCGGTCGTTCCACTTGAGCGCGAACGGGATCTCGTGATTGGCGATATCGCGCACGCGCTTGACGAGCGGATTGTCATCCAGAAGCAGATGCTTGCTGCGTTGGGCCTCGCCGATGATCTGCGCGTATTCGTCAGCGGACTGCGCTTCGAGCATGGCGAGCGGAATCAAATTGCGGAACAGCGCCGTATTGCCGAAACGCACCTGATTGTTCGGCGCGGTATAGGGCGGCGGCGCCTTCTGTTCATCCTGGGCGCGCGCAGATAAAGGTGCGAATAAAGGAAGGCACGAATAACGCTAAGGCCAGCGCGACGATGAACCCGCTCGACGCCGACGCGAAGGGTGGAGGAACGGCCGCGAGGCTCGTGAACAGCGCGAATTGCGTCGCAGTGTAGCGCGGGTCGGTCGTGCTCGCGATGTACGCGGTGAAGGGCGAGCGTGAGTCCGGTCGCGAAGGTTTCGAAGCCGTACAGCACGCCGAGCACGAGCAGCGCGCTCTGCCAGCCGTTGCGCGTAATGAATTCGTGGAACGGCTCGATGATCGTCGCTTCGCGCAGGTTCTTCGGCGGCAAGCCGGGAACGAGGCCCGCCACCCTTGTATGCGTTGACGTGGATCGCGTTGCCGAGGCCCTGTTCCATGTCGGCGAGCAGCTCGCGGCGATAGGCATCGGTGACGATATCCTGCCTCGCACCGAAGAACGCCACCAGCGCGGCGACCGCCGCGACGGCCAGAATGTTTTCAGCAGGCGAAAAGAAGCCGAACGAAGCAATCGCCAGCGTGACGAGAATCTGCGTGACGAGCATCCTGCCGCGCCGCCGGCCCGGCCGCCAGCCGGGGAGGCGCGGCACGTAGCGGTCCATCAGCGGCGACCAGACGAATTTCCACGTATAAGGCAGACCGATCAGCGCGAATAGGCCGATTTCCTTCACGTTGACGTGCGCGGTCGTGAACCACGCCTGCAGCAGGTTGCACAGCGTGAACAGCGGCAAACCGGACGTGAAGCCGAAAAAGACGCAGATCAGCATGCGCTTGTTCAGAAACGCGTGCCAACTGGGATGGTCTTCGTGTGCGGTTAGAGGGGACGCCTCGTTTGGCGTATCGGGCATGTCGTGTAGCGGGACGTTGTCGATGCGTGACGATGCCGGCCAACCCGAACCGGTCACCGGCACTTCACGCGATAGGCCACAAGACTACCACGCCAGTTCGCGCCCCAACAGACCGCCTGTCCGCCGTGCAGCACCACACGACCCAGAATCTCGATGCCCACTTTCGGCGCGGCACCTCGAAGTCCTTGATCGTCAGCACGTGCACGTTCGGTGTGTTGTGCCATTGAAGGGCAGCGACTTCGACACCGGCATATGCCCCTGGATCACCGAGAGCCGATGCTGCCAGTACCCGAAGTTCGGGAACGACACGATCGACTCGCGCAGGATCGCGGCGGTCTGATGAATGGTTTGCAGCGTCTGCGAGAGGATCGCGAAATCGAAGCTGTCGTCTTCGAAAAGGCGCAGGCCGTCTTAGAGATTCTGCTGGATCACGTTGACGCCCTTCTGCGCGCACGCGAGCACGCCTGCATCGTTGATTTCGATGCCGTAACCTTGCACGTCGAGTTCTTCGCCGAGCAGCGAGAGCAGCGAGCCGTCGCCGCAGCCGAGATCGAGCACCGTCGAGCGCGGTTCCACCCAGCGCGCGATGGCGCGAAAGTCCGAGCGCAGCGCAAGTGAATCGAGTGTGTTCTGGTTCATGCGCCGACCTCCGTGGCGATGCGTTCGTAGTAGGCGCGAATCAGGTTGTGATAGCGCGCGTCGTCGAGCAGGAAGGCGTCGTGGCTGTGCGGCGCGTCGATTTCGGCGTAGCTCACCGTGCGCCGGTTATCGAGCAGCGCCTTGACAATCTCCCGCGAGCGCGCGGGCGCGAAACGCCAGTCGGTCGAAAAGCTCGCGATCAGATATTTCGCGGTGGTGTTGGCAAGCACGCGCGTCAGGTCGCCGTCGAAGGCTTTGGCGGGATCGAAGTAATCCAGCGCGCGCGTGATGAGCAGATACGTGTTGGCGTCGAAGTACTCCGCGAACTTGTCCGCCTGATAGCGCAGATACGACTCCACTTCGAATTCGACATCGAAATTGAAGTTGTACGCATCGAGCGCGCCTTCGGCACGGCGCAGCGCGCGGCCGAATTTCACCGCCATGTCGTCGTCCGACAGATAGGTGATGTGGCCGATCATGCGTGCGACCCGCAGACCGCGGCGCGGCTTCACGTTGTGCGCGTAGTAATCGCCACCGTGAAAGTCGGGATCGAAAAGAATCGCGAAGCGCGCGGTTTCGTTGAACGCGATGTTCTGCGCGGACAGCTTCGGCGTCGAGGCAACCACGATGCAGTGCGCGATCCGCTCCGGATACATCATGCTCCACGCGAGCGCCGGCATGCCGCCAAGGCTGCCGCCCATCACCGCCGCGAAACGCTCGATGCCGAAGCGGTGCGCGAGACGCGCCTGCGCGTTCACCCAGTCTTCCACGGTGACGACGGGAAAGCGCTCGCCGTAGGGCTTGCCGGTCGCGTCGTCGAGGCTCATCGGCCCGGTCGAACCGAAGCACGAGCCGAGATTGTTCACGCCGATCGCGAAGAAGCGATTGGTGTCGAGCGGCTTGCCGGGGCCCACCATGTTGTCCCACCAGCCGACGTCTTTCGGATTGTCCGCGTACACGCCCGCGAGGTGATGTGACGCGTTCAGCGCATGACACATGAGCACGGCGTTCGAGCGCGCGGCATTCAGTTCGCCGTAGGTTTCGACGACACGAGTTCATAGCCGCCGAGCGTCGAGCCGTTCTGCATCGCGAGCGGTTCGGTGAAGCGTAGTGTCTGGGGAGTGACGATGCCGATCGATTCCATTCATTCCGCCTTGTTCGAGCGGCTAAACGGCGGCGGCTGTGCGCGGGGGGAAAAGCGTGCGCGGCTGACGACCTCCTCCTTTAGACGCATTTGTAGTGAACCTTCCGTCACGTCAGAGCCACGTGGGACTGAGGTTCGCGCGCCCGCAATCGAGTCAGCAAATCGGCGCGTAGTGTTGACGTTACAGCGTTTCGAGAAAATCTCGTTAGCGAGGAAGTATAGCGGAAAACGTCATAACGCCGCCAAACAGACAGGCAATGGCCACCATGCTGGCGCGAGTTTTGAAGCGTTCCGCATTTATGCCTATATTGTCTAATCGTCACGTCCAAGTGAAATCTGTCATGAAGCCGAGCCGAGTCAGACCGTTGAGTCACCTGAAGAGCTGCGCGGCGGAAATGATCCGCAACATCACCGAGAGCCGCTAGCCGATAGTCACCACGCAGAACAGCGAGGCGAAGGTCGTGCAGTTCTAGACCTGCAACAGACGCTCGCATTGCTCAAGATTCTGGCGATGGGGCAAAAGAACATCGAAGCGGGCCAGTGTCTGAGCGCGGAAGACGTGTTCATGAAAATCGACCGGCTCGACAAGGGGGACGGCGTCAAGTAGAACAGTCTTTCTCGAACCCGTGCGCCGCGATCTGAAGGACTTCCGGCGCTACGTCATCAACAACTTCGGCGTCACCGCGTGGGCGGGGACACGCAACCGGATCGCGAGAGCATCGCCGAGATCGAAGCCGAACCGCGTCGCGGCACCACGCCGCCGGAACTGGGCGACTCCGCATGTCCGGCTATTATAAAGTGCTGAGCGGCACGAACCGCATCATCTACAAGGTGGACGACGAAACCATTTACGTGCATCTCGTCGTCGATACGCGCTCGAACCTCGAGGATATTCTCGCGCGGCGGCTGTTTCACATCTGATGCATCTGATGCGTGCGCCGCGTCCGATTCAGAACGCGCGATGCCGCATGCCCAGCGTCAGCGCGCGCAACGAGCGCACGGTGCGATCGACGTAATGCGGCCCGGTGCCCGGCTTGCGCATCGACACGCCGCCGCTCGATGTCTTCGCGACTGGCAGATGTCCCACGATTCACACCGTGCGAATGCCGAGCCGCCGATAGCGCTTCAGATGCCCGCGCGTATCCTCGACGAGGATCGCATCGCGCAGGCGCACGTGGGCGCGGCGGAGCATCGCGGCATCCGGTTTAGCGCGCCAGGTGCCGCCCGCGCTCATGTCCTCGATGGCAATTACGCGCTCGAACGAGCCTTCGATGCCGAGTTCCGCCAGCACCGCGCGCGTACAGCGTCGGCGCGTTGGGCAGCACGATCTTGCGTCCGGGCAGCACGTCGAGCATACGCTTGAGGCCGCGTTCGGCGCGCAGCATCGACGGCAGATCGGCGAATGTGTGTACCACGCGCAGAAAATCGGCGGGATCGACGCCATGATGTTTCACCAGCCGGAGCAGCGTCGCGCCGTAACGCACCGTGTAGCCGACGCGCAGACGGTTCGCCCCGTCGATATCGACGTTCAGGCGGTCCATGATGTACTGCGTCATGCCGCGGTTGATCGCCGGAAATATCTGATGCGATGCGTGATGCAGCGTGTTGTCGAGGTCGAAGAGCCAGACGGGGCCGGGCGTTTTGACGTGGCGTCGGCAAGCGGTGCGTTGCACGGTCATCGTGAAAACGCCCGCCCAAGGGCGGGCGTCTCGGGAAGCAAAGGAAAGCTCAATGCGAGCGGATCATCGTGCCGAACGGCTGTTCGGTGAGAATCTCGAGCAGCACCGAATGCTCGATGCGCCCGTCGATGATGTGCACCGAGCGCACGCCGCTCTTTGCGGCATCCAGCGCGGAGGAAATTTTCGGCAGCATGCCGCCGGAGATGGTGCCATCCGCGAACAGCGCGTCGATCTCGCGCGCGGAGAGGTCGGTCAGCAGCGTGCCTTCCTTGTCCATCACGCCGGGGATGTTGGTCACCATGACGAGCTTTTCGGCGTTCAGCACGACAGCCAGCTTGCCCGCGACCAGATCCGCGTTGATGTTGTACGAGAGGCCGTCCTCGCCGAAACCGATCGGCGAAATGACCGGAATGAACGCGTCGTCCTGCAGCGCCTTCACGACCGCCGGATTGATGGCTTCGACTTCGCCCACCTGGCCGATATCGACGAACTGGCCCGTATTGTCGTGATCCGGCATCATCAGCTTGCGCGCGTGGATAAGGTCGCCGTCCTTGCCCGTCAGACCGACCGCGTGACCGCCGAAGTGATTAATGAGCGTGACGATGTCCTGCTGCACTTCGCCGCCGAGCACCCATTCGACGACTTCCATGGTTTCTTCGTCGGTGACGCGCATGCCCTGGATGAAGGTGCCCTGCTTGCCGATCTTCTTGAGCGCCTGATCGATCTGCGGGCCGCCGCCGTGGACGATCACCGGGTTGATGCCGACCAGCTTCAGCAAAATGACGTCGCGCGCGAAGCCCTGCTTCAGGCGCTCTTCGGTCATGCCGTTGCCGCCGTATTTGATCACGACCGTCTTGCCGTGATACTGACGAATATAAGGCAGCGCCTCGGCCAGAATTTCAGCTTTCAGGGTAGGAGCGATCTGCGTGAGGTCAGGAAACTCGGACATGGCGGCGAGGCGTCTAAACACGCCGAATTGTACACAACTGACGCAGCGCAACAGGCCGATTTTCCCTTGGCCCATCGCGGCTTTATACAGCTTCTTTTCAGCATCACCGGCAGCGTGACGATCATGACGCGCGCATCGATGGCAGGATGATGAACGGACGTCCCGAACCGAACCACAACCCGAGCCGCAGCATTGCGAGCGCTGCGGCGCCTCGTTCCGCTGCCGCCGCTCGCAGCCGAACGCCTGCGGCCCGGCGTGCCTTGCCGTGCACCTCGCCGGCAGTTCCGGCGGATGAACACGCCGCACGCCCTCGATAATGAGACAAATCGCGCCAGCACGGGTTCCCATGCTA
This sequence comes from Caballeronia sp. BR6202001591004, assembly GCA_029439525.1. Taxonomy (GTDB): domain Bacteria; phylum Pseudomonadota; class Gammaproteobacteria; order Burkholderiales; family Burkholderiaceae; genus Caballeronia. Next base: position 3,509 of record JAQFVJ010000052.1, on the reverse strand, counting down.
TGCCAGGCGGGATAATGTCGCAGGACGCTCCCGCTTCGCGGAGCGCCGAACGCAGGCGAACGCGCCTTCATAGCCGATGCATCGCATAACCAATACCGGACGGGTCAATCTCGGCCATCTCTTCTGGCTTCGCTCGCTCGCCATCATCAGCCAGTTGTCGACAATCGCGATCGTGCAGATCTCTTCTACGGCGCGAAGCTGCCGCTGCCGGCGATGCTGCTCGTCATCGCGCTGAAGATGGTGTTCAACGGCCTGACGTGGCTGCGCGTCGCACGCGCCCAGCCGGAAACCAATCTCGAACTGTTCGGCCGCCACAGATGTGGGGCGATCTCGGCGCGCTTTCCGCGCTGCTGTTCCTCTCCGGCGACGCGACCAATCCATCCGTTCGTCACGTTCTACAATTCCGTCGCTCGCCATTGCCGCTGCCGTGCTGCCGTGGACCATGATGGCCTGCTTCGCAGGCTTCGCGGTCGCGTGCTATGCGCTGCTCAGCTACAATTACGTGGCACTCAACATCAAGAATCCGGCCAATCTGTTCGATTATTTCCACATGGGCCTGTGGGTCAATTTCATGGTGAGCGTGGGGCTGATGATTGGCTGGTTCGTCGCGCGCATGTCGCGGGCGCTGCGCGTGCGGGATGCCGCGCTCGCCGACGTCCAGCAGCGCCATCTGCGCGATGAACGCGCGGTCGCGCTCGGCGTACAGGCGGCGATCGTCGCGCACGAAATGGGCACGCCGCTGTCGACCATTGCGGTGCTCTCCGAGGAATTACGCGACTGTGCCGCGCACGATCGCAACCTCGCGCCCTATGCGGCGGATTTCGAGCTGCTCGAGCAGCCAGATGGCGCTGTGCACGTCCGCGCTCGCGCGCCTGCGCAGCCCGCGCGACCGGGCCGTCGACGCGCCAGCCGCTCGACGAATGGCTCGCGAGTGTCATCGAGCAATGGCGTCTGCGTCATCCGCAGGTAAAATTCGCGCAGACGGACGCGACACCGCCGAACGTGTCGATCGACGATCCGGTCGCGGTCGGGCAGATTCTGTGACCGTCCTGCTCGATAACGCCGCGCGCGCCAGCAGCGAATCAGTGATCCTGCGGGCATCGGCGGAAACGGTGGACGGCGCGAACCGGGTGCGCTTCGACGTGTGCGACCGAGGGCCGGGCATTCCTCCGGCGCTGCGCGCATCGCTGGGCGCGGGGCCAGTGGACAGCACGCAGGGCGGCCACGGCGTCGGGTTGTATCTGGTGTTCGCGGCGGCGGCGCGGCTGGGCGGCTCGATCGAACTGGTGGATGGCGAGCCGCGCGGCACGCGCGCCGTGCTGCGTCTGCCGAATCGCGCGGCGGCGCGCGGGCCAACATCGAACGGAGCGGCGCGGCCTGAGTTCGCGCCGAGTCCACGAACGAATTCAACAGAAACGGAATTAGAGCGGAGAAATATTCATGAGCGACACCAACTTTCTGATCGTCGACGACGACGAAGTCTTCTCGGGCATCCTCGCGCGCGGCCTCATGCGCCGTGGCTATGACACGCATCAGGCGCACAACGCGGAAGACGCGCTCAAGCTCGCCAACCAGCACAAGTTCGACATGATCACCGTGGACCTGCATCTGGGCGAAGATTCCGGCCTGCGTCTGGTCGCGCCGCTGCGCGATCTGCAACCGGACGCACGCATTCTCGTGCTGACGGGCTACGCGAGCATCGCGACGGCCGTGCAGGCGGTAAAGGACGGTGCGGACAACTATCTGGCGAAGCCGGCAAATGTCGAATCGATTCTGGCGGCGCTGCACGAGCAGGCGAGCGAGCAGACAGCCGAGGAAGCGATCGAGAACCCGACGCTGTTGTCGGTGGCTCGGCTGGAATGGGAGCACATCCAGCGGGCGCTGGCGGAGAACAACGGCAATATTTCGGCGACAGCGCGCGCGCTCAACATGCATCGCCGCACGTTGCAGCGCAAGCTGGCGAAAAAGCCAGTGCGGCAGTAAGCGTGATGTCGGGCCGGGGCGCGGGCGACGTGATGCGTCGGGCGCGTCGCCTCTGCGGATCAGACAGACAAAAAAGAACCGCCCAAGCCGGGGAACAAGAGCGGTAATCGGAGAGTTGCAACGACTAAGTGCATACACATGGGAGATATGCACAGACACAGAATACGTCGCCCGATTGCGCCCTAAAATACGAATAATCCTAATAATATTAGGAACTCTCTTAACTCTTTGCCATTCAGCAACTAAACGGCGGTTTCCCTGGATTGCGTCGCGGCGTTCATCGGCACCACATTATGATCATTATACGCACTCAAGAAAGTGCGGACCGCACACCGTAATGCCTCTCCCTGTGCGCGAAGCTGATTCGCCCCGCGCCGTCCGCGGGCGTCGCCTGCGGGGTGCAGAAGAGGAAACATCGATGAATTGGTGCGACCGCCTGTCCGTGTTCGGCAAACTGCTGGTGTCGTTTGCCGTAGTGATCGTGTTCACTGCGTGCGTGGGTGCGACCGGCGTGATATCGTTCGCGAAGATGAACGGCCTGATCGAAGAGATCGGCGCGCGTCTCATATGGACGGCCTGTACTGGGTCGAGGAAGTCAACAAGAACAAGCTCAACACGGATCTGGCGGCGGCCAATCTCACGTTCGCCGATGACGCCGGCAAGACGCACCTCAAGCGCAGGAGATGGCGGCGTCGCTCGGCAGCATGCACCGCGCGTTTGAGCAGCTTCGCCCGACAATCGTCGGCGCGGACGGCCTCGCGCTCTACGAGAAGACCGCCCGGAGCGGCGCGGCGTGGGAAAACATCGTGCAAATGCAGATGGGCACGGAGCCGAGGCCGATCGACGTGGATCAGATGGGCCTCGTGTCTCGCGCGATCGCGGCGAGCGACGAAGCACGCGGCGCGCTGGAACATCTCGCGGATTTCGAGCGCAAGCGCGCAACCGACGCTCGCGCCGACGCCGCCAGCGAATACACGACGATGCGCATCGTCATGCTGGTGCTGGTCACGGACGCGATTGCCGCCGGCGTGCTGATGGCGTGGCTGATCGGCCGGCGCCTGTCGATGCAGCTCGGCGGCGAGCCGTCGTACGCGGCGCAGATCGCGGATCGTATCCGCGCACCGCGATCTGACCGCGCGCGTCGAGACGCGTCCCGGCGACGACCGCAGCATGCTGGAGAGCCTCGGCAACATGAGCACGAAGCTGGCGGAGATCGTCGGCGGCATCCGGGGCATGCGAGCGAGTCGATCCTGTTCGCGTCGCGCGAAATAGCGCAAGATAACACGGACTTGTCGCAGCGCACGGAAGGAGCAGGCCGCGTCGCTGGAGGAAACGGCGTCGAGCAGGAGCAACTGACCACAACGGTGCGCCAAGAACGCCAGCAACGCCGAAGAGGCGAGCGGACTGGCGCGCGGCGCGTGTCGGACGTGTGGGCGCGCGGCAGCGAGCTGGTCGGCGACGTCGTTGACACGATGCGCGCACTCGCGGCGTGCTCCCGGCGCATGACGGACATCATCGGGGTGATC
>JAQFVJ010000051.1 GCA_029439525.1 Caballeronia sp. BR6202001591004 | reverse complement strand
TGCCCTGCGATGGCCATTTCGGCGTAGCGTGAGCGGTCATCGAGCAACTTGATCGCTTGCTCGAGCTTGGTCTGCCACTCGTGTGAGCGCGCGAGAAAGCCCGTCTTCCCGTCCGTGATGGCGTGACGGAACGTATAGGTCGGAGTCGCGATCGTCACCGTGCCGGTGATCGCTGCCTCGAAATACTTCAGCTCCGACTTGCAGTTGGTGGACACGTTGTCGATCAGCGGCGCAACGTTCAATTCCGTGCGCGCGATCAGCCGTTGCAGGTTCATATGGTCCTGCAACGGAAACCGATCGATCCGATGCCGATACTGCTTCAGCGCCTCGCCCGGCTCCAGCATGCCGACGATCAGAAGGCGCAGCCGGCCGTCTTCACGCAGCAGTCGTGCAATCGCCGGCGCGACGATCTCGAAATCGCGCCGGTGCGTAGGCGTGCCGCTGAAATAACCGATGTGGTATGGCTGCGGAGAATCGAAGCCACGTTCGCGCTTCTGCTCGAACATGCGTTCCGATACTTCCTGCTGCTCGCGATTGAGGAAGTTCGGCACCACGGTGTATTCCATGGACGGCACGCATGCGCGAATCCGTTCGCCGAGGTACGGGTTCGTGACGATAGTGCGGTCGCACATCTTGAGCAGCAGACCCTGGCGGGCGATGGTCGCGAACCATGCGGTCAGCGCGGTGTCGTTGTTTGCGTCCATGTCGAGCGAACTGAGCAGAAGCTGCACGTAGTCCGGGTTGAACACCAGATCGTCCACGTCGAACAGCACCTGTACGCCGTGCCGCTTCGCGCGTTCCACCAACTCGCCGATGCGCGGCGAGAAACGCGTGCGGCAAAACACGACGGCATCGACACGATCGATGATGCGCGGCATGTGCACCAGATCGTCGTGGAAGAACCACGAAGCCGAGATGCCCGCTTCCTCGTCCGCGTTGAGCGCCTGCGCCATGTTGAAGACGCGATAGCGGAAGGTCGTGCTATCGACGACCTCGTAGTAGTACGCAACGCGCTTGCGGCGCTTCATCAAGGCGTTGTAGCGCTGCTCGAAAGAAAGCTGCCAAGGATGAGTGTAGGGCAGCGGATTTTCGAAGACCGACTTGAACATGTCAGTGTGCTCCCGCGTCGGCAAACTCGAGGCTCCCCAGCGTGGGCGCAAGCGCGTCTTGCCAGCTTGCCGCAGCGCTGGCCACCGTCGCGCGCTCGCGCTGCGTGGCTTTGCGGATAGCAAGCTTCAGGCTCGACACATCCATGTCGGCACACGTCAGATTCGGTGAATAATGCTCGAGCGAAGACTTCGTTCCATGACGATTGGTGACGACTTCCGCTCCGAAAGCCGCAAAATCGAGCGCGACGTAACCGGGATGTGCCGAATCCATCAGGCATAGCGCGACATCTGCCGATTCGAGGAGACGACGGTAATCTGCGCAGGCGCGGCTCAGCGAAGCCGGCGTGTGCAACCTGGCGCGCACGTCGCCAGGTAACACGACGGGCGTGAGGCGCGCGCCTACAAAATTGATGTCCCACACCTGCGGATCGAGAATTCCGTCCTCGAGGCACGCACCGATGACTTCGAGACCACGCCAATAGAGATGACGCGGCAAGTCCGGACGTGCATGAAACACGAACTGCCGCTTATCGCCGGATCTCGCTGCATCGGTTGCGCCAGAGGCGACGCCACGTACTGAAAGCGGGGGGTCGAACCAGGGCGTGTCCGTGCTGATCGCCCGTTCGGCCGCGAGCTGCCTGAAAAGCGTCCGCGAATCGACTATCAGACGCAGCCCCGGCGTTGCGAGTGTTTCCGCGCAACGTAGCCGTTCTTCTCCGTTGGGATAAAGCGAACGCTCGTCGTCCTGTACGAGGTGGATGACTCGCCGCGGATCGATCACGTGTATTGCCGATGCCGCGATCCACCAGTTCGTGGTGGTGAATACGTCGTCATCGCCGACGGCAACGGCCTGTCCTTCTCTGGGCGCGGAGTAGACGAAGTCGATATTGTCGTTCCACTCAATGCCATAGGCTTTGAAGAGGGCATCGACGTTCACAGCGTCGATGGGCTCGACGCGAGAGACGATCCGCAGCCCGGCCCCGAGCCGGGTCGCGAGCGTCGAAGCAGCAGCGAGCGCTGCACGCGGGTCGGAACAGTTCGGTGTGCCGTTCACGCTGTCGATAATCAGCGTGACATGACGTTGCAGTCCGGCCACGCGAAACACATTCATCGGCGCGATCGGTGCGAAGCGCTCCGCGACCAGCGAGTAGAGATGGGGGGCGGCTACCAGCGGCTCCCAGTCAGCAGCCGGGGTGGGAAAGGCCGGCTCGACCGGCTCGACCACGGCCAGGGTGTCGTCCGCATCCAGCGTCCGGATGGAGCGGCCTTCCTGGCGGCCGAATTTCTCGTAATGCACAAGCGCATTGACGCCGTGTGCCGCCACGTCGGGATTTTTGGTGAGATACCACTCCGCATCGAATCCGGGGCCCGGGTCGTGGCGCTCCAGCGTTCCCGCCGTCACGAAATAGTGAACCGGATTGTTTCCGGCTGTGCCTGCTTCCGGATGTCGTTCCACGTACCAGTCGGCATCGAAAAGCGGGGACGCAGTGACGACGCGAACATAGTCCTCGAGACGTGCCCGATCGCTCAATCCCAACGGTAGTTGCTTCGCCAGCGCGGCACCGCGCGCACGCAGCGCCGCGCCGACATTGCGACGGGCACGCGGTTTTCGTGTGAGCGCTGAGCGCAACGGGCCGGTCGCCCGCCAGATGGTGCTCATCTCGATGTTGCGCAGGGCGGCTTCGGCATGGGCGGCCTTCGACTGTGCCTGCTCGATTGCCTCGTTCATGTGAGCTTCGAGGTCCGCGCGCGCATCTTCCACCGATAGAATGCGCGAGCGCGCTCTTTGCAGGTCGCGTTCCAGTCCCGAGCGCAACTGCGCCTCGCGCTCGGCCAGGCTATTCGCCGATCCCAGCGCCGCCTGGACGGATTGCAGCTGGCTGTTGATTTGCTCGACTTCGGCCAGTCGGTGCGCTTCCTGTTCGGCGGATTTTTGTGCGAGTTCTTCGCTGTGCCGGTTCTCGCTCTCGGTAAGCCTCTCTTCCACGCCTTGCTGCACGAGCGCGTCGCGCTCGGCTGCGAGTTTTTTGACTTCAGCGTCGTAGTGCGCCGAAAGCGCGCGTTCGCGTCTTTCGGTTTCCCAACGCGCGCCAAGCAGCGCGAAGCGGTCACGGACAATGACGGTGTCTTCGGAGTTGAGCGCGCACAGGTCACGAATGGCAACCGGGACATCGGTGCCGACAGCCACTAGAGTCAGTCCGTGGCCATGCAGGAACTCAAAGGAGGGATAGCGACTTTTCAGCTCGGCAACAAAACGCCATACGCCGAAGTCGCGCTGTTTCTCGTTCGAATCGTGAAGAAGGACAATGGCCTGTGAGCTGAGTTTCGGCAGCCATTGCTCGAAGTCATGCTTCACGGCTTCATAGGTATGCAGCCCGTCGATATGGAGCAGATCGATCGACTGGTCCGGGAAGTGGCTCGACGCTTCATCGAATGTCGTGCGCATCAGGACCGAAAAAGAGCCGAACCGGCGTTCGTTATACTCGTAGAGCTCGTCATAGATCCGATCTCCGTAATGTCCCGCGTGCTCGTCACCGGCCCAGGTGTCCACGGCGTAGCAACGCGTGTCGAGTCTGCGCTGCGCCACCGCCGCACAGAATGCCGCATACGACACTCCGCTGTGCGTGCCAAGTTCGACGATCACGCGATGCGAGGCTTGCGTGACCACCCAGTGAGCGAGGGGAATATGGGCGCACCAGGCGCTGAGAGGATCGACGCGATCTGCACGCCAAAATAGCGGTTCGAGCGCTCTGCTACGAAGGACTGCAAGCTCGTCCAAGGCAGGAAGCGGAGTCTGGTACTGATTCAAGGGGTTCTGCATGCGCGACGGACTCCGGCGTACGTAAACACGTGAGAGACATTAACCCCAAGTATACCTACATACCTACCCGACACGGTTGCAACGCCGTACAGACACAATCGAATAAACGAAACGCCGAATAAAGACGTACGCCAAAAATTCTGAACAAAAAAATCGTCGCGTCGCATCTTTAATGTGTGAGAATCGGAAGCGAAACCGGAGATACGTCGATGGACCGCAAACAGCTCATTCTGAAGTACATTCAAAAGGATCAGCGTTCAAAAGGATCAGCGCGGTATCGAAGTGGGGCCATGGTTCAATCCCATCGCACCTAAAAACGACGGGTATCAATGTCTCGTGCTCGATGTGTTCGCCGCGGCCACGCTACGCCAGTGGGCAACGGACGACCGTAACGTCGACAACAGTGCGGTGGCCGCCATCAAGGAAGTCGATTTTGTCGGATCATCGACGAGCATCGGCGAGCTGGTGGAGAAGAACGGACAAGCGGGTACGTTCGACTATATCGTTTCTTCACGTAATTTCGAGCACTTGCCGGACTCCATTCCTTTTCTCCAGGGGTGCGCGAAGGCGCTGAAAAGCGGCGGCATTTTATCGTTTTATCAATGGCTATTCCGGACCGCCGCGCCTGTTTCGATTTTTTCAGGCCGGTCACGCTTTTCGTTGTGCGATTGAATCCATTCGGAGAGCCGCGTGACCGGCCGTCGCCATCACAGAATTTCGAGACGCGCGAGGTCTTCGCGTACGTCCCTGATAAAATGGGCGTGAGAGCTTCGCGTTTGTACGCAACACTTCGCCGAAGGGCGTAAAGGCGCGTCTCGATCTCGATCAGGTCTATGGCGACTGGATGACGCGAATCCGGAACGACGACCAGACCTATCACGATTCACATTGCTCCGTGTTCACGCCGGGGTCTTTCGAGTTGTTGATCCGCGATGCGGCATATCTGGGCCTGGCGCCGTTCGAAGTACTGGAAGTGTTTGATTCGGGATGCGAGTTTCATGCACATCTTCGCAAAACGGAATCAACCGAAACGCTTTGTCCAATTACTTATAAGGAAACGCGAAACGCGCTGCTGAGAAAAATTCTGGACGAAGCGGCCAAGACTTCGGATCAGTTTCAGACCTTGCGCGCGGAGCGAGACTCGCTGAGCAAGGAACGTCAGTCCCTCGTAGCCAGACTCGATGCCATGCGCGACACGGAAGAAGCGCGTGACGCGCATCTGGCGGCCCTTGCCGAAGCCAACGGACGCATTCAGGCCAGCGCGCGGATCGCCCAACTCGAAGGCGCGATCCATGGCTTGCGTACGTCGATCAGTTGGCGTGCAACCGAGCCCATGCAACGCTGTGCGTCATGCTGAGATCCCTGGCGCAAAAAACCAACGCTGAGGGGCGGTCTATCCGGATGACCGACGCCCCGCGAGGCTTCGGGCCGGCTTCTCGTCAGCGACCGCGTACGAGCGTGCCCATATAGCGGAAAGGTTTTGTGATCCGCCACGATGTTGAAGCCTTGAGCGTTTCCACGGTCGCTCGCCATCGCGCCGATTCGTCGAGACGGCGTCGCAGGCCCGCTTGCTGTTCGTTGAGTTCTGCTTCGCGGCGCGCGTGATCCCGCTCCTATTGCTCGGCCGCAGAGCGGATGCGCTCAATCTCCTCACATGCGAGTGCGAGTCGTTCCTGGATGGTAATGCTTTCGTTGAGTTGCTGAACCATTTCGGCTGACCGTGCGAGTTCGGCCTGCTGGTTCGCGATGGTCGTGACGAGTGAGTCGACACGCTGTTGCGCCTGTCGCACGCGCTCTTCCTGCACGGTACTTTCTGTTCTCAAGCGATCCGCTTACGCCTCGGATGACGCACATTTCCTGCGAAACCTCGATGTTTCACGCAGCAGCGCCGCACGGTCGAGTGCCTCGCGGGACGGGTAGGAGATCGCTGGTTGCGCGAGCAATTTCGTTTTTGCATCGCCTGCGTTGTTCAGGTCGTTCCCGGTTCGAACCTTGTTCATGTCGGCCGATTTGTGATGGGCCGCGATGGCCTCCTCACGGCTCACCCGGGTCTTCGATCATCCGCGGGAAATCGACGAACACGATCGGAATTTGCTTGCGTACGAGGGCCCTGATCGATTCATGGAAGCCCATGGCGAGAATGCGTGCCTGATCCATCGGGTTAAGCGAAAACACGACGCCGCCCGGCGTCAATCCCCAATTCTCCCATTCCGTGAAATCCGGATGGCCCGCTTGCTCCTCATGTCGCGAGCGCATTTCCAGAATGACGCGGCTCGCTGCGGCTTCGACGATGTCGCGCATCGGCATGATGACCGCATCGATCTGTAAATCGTCGCGCTCGAGCAGACGATCGACGAACTCATAGAGCCAGGGAGATTTAATAACGTACGGGAGATCTGCGCCTGGAACCGGCACGTCCTCAAAGCCGGCATTGGCGTTCTCGTCGAGGCTGAATGCCGGATGGATTTCGGGTGATATTGGTTTCGAGTCCGCACTCTGTCAGGTACTGAACGAGAAAGCTCGTGCCTGCTCGACCGGTGCTTGCGATAACCAGGTGTCTCTTCATGAATTCGCGCAGTTGACCATCCGTTACGAGAAAGTATAACGTTTGCTTATCGTATAAAAAAGACGCGTTTTGCCGACGGTGCCGAAAAAAAACGATGAATAATCGAGAATAAGTCATGCTGCTTTCTGGGCACAATTATGTCGTCTGGCTGACGGGCCTGTCAGGCGCAGGAAAAACAACCGTCGCAGTCGCGCTGCGCGCTGCGCTGACGCGCACGGGTTATCACGCAATGTTGCTGGATGGCGATGACATCCGCGCTGGGCTCAATGCCGATCTTGGTTTCAGCGCAGCGGAGCGGCATGAGAACCTCCGGCGTATCGCGCATATTGCGAGGCTCATTTCGGGCAACGGATTTATCGTGATCGTCGCGACAATCTCGCCGCGGTGCGCGGATCGTGAGCTCGCGCGCGCGATCGTCGGTTCGTCATTTCGCGAGGTGTATGTCGATACGCCGCTCGAAGTATGCGAGCGACGCGATATCAAAGGCTTGTACCGTAAGGCTCGCTCCGGCGCGTATCGACCTTCACCGGCGTGAACGATACTTACGAAGCACCCACGAAGCCCGATCTCACGCTTTACGCGTCAGAGATCTCAGTGGCGGATGAAGTTGAACTTGTTTTAAAGATGATCGGCATGGAGGAATATAACAAGGCCGGCCGGTTGTCCATTTCAATATTTCAATACATGACAATCAACACTGCTTTGCCCTTGACCGAAAACAGTCTTTCGGTTTCGATCGTTGCATATCATCCTCATCTGGAGCAGTTCGCGCAGACGCTCAGAACGCTTGCGTTCGCATGCGGCGCGTTACGTACGGTGCGGCCCGGTATTGCGTTACACGTCTATCTGGTCGACAACGGTGGATTGCCGGGCGCGGAGTCCGCGTTCGAGCCGCTGCATGCGGGCAACATCGAGTACTCGGTCATCAGCGGTTACGGCAACGTGGGTTACGGACGGGGTCATAACCTGGCGATCGATGCTACGCAGAGCCGGTTTCATCTCGTGCTGAATCCCGATATCGATCTCGCGCCCGAGGCGCTGACGATCGCGCTGCAATGGCTGGAATCGGATGAGCGCACGGGGCTGCTCACGCCGCACATCGCCGATGAAGCCGGGCATCAGCAATTTCTCTGTCGCCGTTTGCCCACTGTCTTCGATCTCTTTGCTCGCGGCTTTCTTCCTGGCAGCATCCGCAAACTTTTCGCTAAACGGTTGGACCATTACGAATTGCGCGACGCCATCGACGATAAAAACGTCTTTTGGGACCCACCCATCGTCAGTGGTTGTTTCATGCTCTACCACACGGATGTGCTCAAGCAACTCGGTGGTTTTGATCCGCGTTACTTCCTCTATTTCGAAGACTACGACCTGAGCCTGCGCACCCATGACATCGCGCGTGTCGCCTACGTGCCGACGGTGCGCGTGCTGCATCACGGCGGCGACGCCGCACGCAAGGGTTTCACGCACATCAAGCTGTTCATCACCTCGGCCATCAGATTCTTCAACCGCTTCGGCTGGAGATGGCTGTAATGGAACGCGTCGGCATGACGGGCGCGAACGGTTTCGTCGGCCGCGCGCTGACGCGTGCGTTGCTCAAGGCGGACGCGTGGCCGGTGTCGGTCGTGCGCGAAGGCGTCGCATTCGAACCGGGCTTCGAAGCGGTACACCTCCGTTCGCTCGATGCCATCACGCCCGACGCGTTCGAGGGCTGCGCGTCAGTCGTGCATCTCGCCGCGCGCGTCCATGTCATGAGCGACGCCGCCACCAATCCCTTGGCCGAATTCCGCGCGGTCAACGTCGATGGCGCGCTCAAGGCCGCCGACGCCGCCCGCCGCGCGGGCGCGACCCGCTTCGTCTTCGTCAGCAGCATCAAGGCGCTCGCGGAGCTCGATCCCGGCCGGCCGCTCACCGAAACCGACGCACGAAACCCGCCGGATCCGTACGGCATCTCGAAAGCGGAAGCCGAAGTGAAGCTGCAGGAATACGGTGCGCGCACCGGTCTCGAAATCGTGATCGCGCGTCCGCCGCTGGTCTACGGCCCGGAAGTCCGCGCGAACTTCCTGAATATGATGCGCGCCATCGCGAAGGGCATGCCGCTGCCGATCGGTGCGATCGACGCCCGACGCAGCATGGTGTACGTCGACAACTTGGCGAGCGCGCTCGTCGAATGCGCGAGGCACGAACGCGCGCCCGGCCAGATTTTCCACATCACCGATGTCGAAGATCCGACCGTGGCTGACCTCGTGCTCCTGCTCGGCAAGCATCTGAACCGGCCGGCGCGGCTCATTCCGGTACCCGCCAGCGTTCTCAAGACACTCGGACGCCTGACCGGCAAGACCACGCAGATCGACCGCCTGACCGGCAGTCTGCGCGTCGATTCGAACCACATCCGGGATGTGTTAGGCTGGCGCCCTTCGTTTTCGCTCGACGCGGGCCTGGCCGCCACCGCTGCGTGGTATCGCCAATCAGTGTCCGCGTTGTCCGGGACGAGGGGTTAACCGTTATCTAATTGATAATGGTTAACGTCCAGTAACAACCGAAAAGCGCCGGTAACACGCGAACGAACAACAAACCGGCACTATCGCAGTTCGACCAATTGCGCCCCAACGTATCAATATTCGGGAAATGAATCACCCGCTGTTACCCTTTTTTGTGCATTCGCCGTGGATCGGCGCGCTGTGCGTGGTGATTCTCTCGCTCGCCGCCTGCGCGCTGATCCTGTCGACGCTCCTGCGTACGGGCCTCGCGTGGCGGCTCGCCACTGATATTCCGAACGAGCGTTCGCTACATACGCGCCCGACACCGCGTGTGGGCGGTTGGGGCATCGTGCCGGTGAGCGTCGTCGTGATGCTGGTTGCGACCTCGTCGCTGTGGCTCGCTGCAGTGCTGGCGGTGGCGCCCGCCGCCGTATCGCAGATCGACGATCGGCGCGGCCTGCCAGCGCGCGTTCGCTTCGGCGCGCATGTGGTGGCCGTGGCGCTGCTGATCGCGTTGAATCCCGCGCCGGTGCCGTGGTGGGCGCTCGTCGCGGTCGGCTTCCTGATGGTCTGGCTCGTCAATCTCTACAACTTCATGGACGGCTCAGACGGTCTCGCCGGTGGCATGGCGCTGTTCGGCTTCGGCGGATACGCCATCGCGGCCCTGACCGGGCTGGTGCCGCAGATCGATCTGGGCATCGCAAGCGGGGCGGTCGTGGGCACGGCGGCAGGCTTCCTGCTATTCAATTTCCATCCGGCCCGGATTTTTCTCGGCGACTCAGGGTCGATTCCTATAGGGTTCCTCGCAGGCGCCCTGGGTTACTGGGGCTGGCTGAAGGGCACGTGGCCGGTCTGGTTTCCTGCGCTGGTGTTTGCACCGTTCATCGGCGATGCATCGGTGACCTTGCTGCGACGCCTTTCGCGTGGCGAGAAATTTTGGCAGGCGCATCGCGAGCATTACTATCAGCGCATGGTGCGTCTGGGCGTCGGGCACGCGCGCACGGCGCTGTCGTGGTATCTGTTGATGCTGGCAGGCATCGTTCTCGCCAACTGGGCGCTGGCGCTGACGACCTTGCAACAATGGCTGACGGTCGCCGCCTGGGTGGTCGTGATGGTGGCAGTGGGCGTTGTCGTGGACATTAGCTGGCGGGGCCATCAGGCGCTGCTTTCCGAACAAGCTTGAGGAACCTGCGGATGAATCGATTCAAAGCTTCCTGGCTTTCCGCCGGCGCCTTCGCTTTCGATCTCTGCGTGGTCGCCAACACCTGGCTCGTCGCGTATCTGATCCGTTTCAACGGCGCTGTGCCACACCAGTTCCTCACGAGCGCGCTGTCGTCGCTGGTCTGGGTATTGCCCGTGTACGCCGTGATGTTCCGCGTCTTCGGCTTGTACCGCGGCATGTGGGTCTTCGCGAGCCTGCCGGACCTGATGCGCATCTCGAAGTCGGTCGTGGTCGGCGCGCTGCTGGTGATGATCGGCGCGGTGATGTTCCAGCCGCTGCCCGTAATTCCCCGCTCCGTGCTGATCGTCGCGCCGCTCTTGTTGTTCCTCGCCATGGGTGGCGCGCGCGCGCTGTATCGTGCGGCGAAGGAGTTCTATCTGTACGGCGCCCTGGTCGGGCAGGGCAAGCCCGTGATCGTGCTTGGCGCGGGCACTGCCGGCGCGATGCTTGCGCGCGAACTGGCGCGTTCTAGCGAATGGCGTCTGGTCGGCCTGCTCGACGATGACCCCTCCAAACAGGGCCGCGAAGTGCTTGGCCACAAGGTGCTCGGAAAGTTCGGCGATCTTCAGGCCGTCGCGGAGCAATACAAGACCGAGTACGCGATCATCGCGATTCCTTCCGCCACCGTCGACGAGCAACGCCGCGTCGCCACGCTGTGCGTGCGCGCTGGCGTCAAGGTGATGGTGCTGCCCGCGCTCAATCAGCTCACGCAAGGCGAGGGCGGCTTCCTGTCGCGCGTGCGACAGATCGATCTCGAAGACCTGCTCGGCCGCGAGCCGGTGAAAATCGACATGCCGCACGTCGAGCAGTTGCTGCATGGCCGCGTCGTGATGGTGACGGGCGCGGGTGGCTCGATTGGTTCGGAACTGTGCCGCCAGATTTTGCGTTTCGCGCCGGCACAACTGGCCGCCTACGATCTGAGCGAATACGCGATGTATCGCCTGATCGAAGAGCTGCACGAGAAATTTCCGAAGTGCTCGGTCGTGCCGATCGTCGGCGGCGCGAAGGATTCGCTGCTGCTCGATCAGACCATGGCGCGCTACACGCCGCATATCGTCTTCCACGCGGCGGCGTACAAGCACGTGCCGCTGATGGAAGAACAGAACGCGTGGCAGGCCGTGCGCAACAACGTGCTCGGCACATTGCGCGTGGCGCGTGCGGCGATTCGCCACGATGTGCGCCATTTCGTGCTGATTTCGACCGACAAGGCCGTCAACCCGACCAACGTGATGGGCGCGAGCAAGCGTCTCGCGGAGATGGCGTGTCAGGCGCTTCAGCAGGCCGCGCCGAACACGCAGTTCGAGACGGTGCGTTTCGGCAACGTGCTCGGCAGCGCGGGCAGCGTGATTCCGAAGTTCCAGCAGCAGATCGCCAAGGGCGGTCCGGTGACGGTCACGCATCCGGAGATCACACGCTTTTTTATGACGATTCCGGAAGCCGGGCAACTCGTGCTGCAGGCATCGAGCATGGGACGCGGTGGCGAAATCTTCATTCTCGACATGGGCCAGCCGGTTCGCATCGTCGATCTCGCGCGCGACCTGATTCGCCTCTACGGCTATTCCGAAGAGCAGATTCGCATCGTCTTCACCGGCTTGCGGCCGGGCGAGAAGCTTTACGAGGAACTGCTCGCCGACGACGAAACCACCAAGCGTACTCCGCATCCGAAGCTGCGTATCGCGCAGGCGCGCGGTGTGCCGGATCATTTCATCGACGAACTGCTGCCGTGGCTTATGCAGCATCGCGTGCTGTCCGATGAGGAAGTGCGCCGCGACCTGCGCCACTGGGTACCTGAGTATCAGACGGTGATCGCGCCGGTGCTGCAACGCGTGGCCGTTACGAAAGTGGTGAACGAGTGCGGTGCGGCCGGCTGACGCGCTTCGGGTCACGCATGACGACGACGCTCGACGAAGTTCATGCGCTGACTCATGCGGGATCGCTGCTATCGGGTGAAGGCGCGATCGTCGCGCCCTACGATCTCGAAGTGTCCGGCGATGAGGCTTCCAGTTTCACGTCCCTGCACGCGTGCGATGCCATTCATCGCGCACCCTTCGTCGCCGATTACGCGCTTGCGCGGCGCGTTCATCTCATCAATGCGTTCGGCGTCACGCTCGGCGATTCGATCATCGGGCTGACGGCGCTGTTCGCAATCAGGCGGCGCTATCCGCATCTGAAGTTCACGCTCTATCGTCCCGCTCGCGCACCGCGTTACGTGCAGCGAATCTATGCGCTCGCGGCACCTTTGTTCGATGGCGAAATCGTCGATTTGCCCGTGCCGCTCGCGAGCCTGTCCGTCGATGAGTTGATGATCGATATCGGCAATCATCTGTTCTGGCCGCAGTTCGTGTCGATGCCGATGATCGACTTCTTCCTCTGGGCGATGGGCGTCGCACCACGCGACATCGCGGCCGAAGACAAGCGCAATCGCTGGCTTACCGATGTTGCGTTGCTGTCGCGTCGTGTCGATGAACCTTACGTGCTGCTCAGTCCCGATGCGAGTACGCCCGTGCGCAGCATTCCGGCGCGTGTGCGCGTGCGCATCGTCGAGCGGCTGTGGAATGCGTTCGGCGTGCCGGTGCTGGGATTCGGGGCGGTGGATCATCTGCGTTATCGCGACATCGCACCGGAGTCGCGCGATACGGATGACTTTCTCGCGTGGATCGCGTACGCGCGTTATCTGGTGACGTCGGATTCATCGGCGCTGCATGTCGCCGCGGGCTTTGATGTGCCGACGACGGCGTTCTTCACGACCATCGCATCGAATTTGCGCGCGCGCGATTATGCGAATTGCGTGTCGGTCGAACTGAGCCTGCCGCATCTCGCGGGCGTGCATGCCAGCGCGCGTAAAAGCGATCTCGCATCGGTCGAGCGTGCCTTCGACGCATACGACTGGCATGCGATGCCGATCGCGCGCGGCATCGAGGCTCAGGCCTTGATCGTGAGCCGTTCATTCAGTTGAAAGATCGGCAGGCAGCTGTACAACTTCGCGACCCAGTCGATGAACACGCGCACGCGATGTGGCTGATGCCGGTTTGCCGCATAGAGCACCGACACCACGCGCGCATGCGATGGATAGTCCTTCAGCACTTCCTTGAGCTGGCCGCTTTTCAGCAGCGGGTCGAGGGTGTAGCTCGAGCCTTGAATCAGGCCGAGTCCCGCCACGCCTGCCGCGATATACGAATCGCCGTCGTTCACTGCGATCTTGTGGTTCATCGCGAAGGTATGCGCCTGGCCGTCGACGACGAATTCCCAGTTGTGCGCGCGTCCCGAGTTGTTGAGCACATAGCTGATGGCGAGATGACGGTGATCGTCGGGGGTCATCGGTTTGCCGTATTGCTCGATGTAGCGCGGGGACGCGCAGGTGATCTGCGAATACGCGCCGATGCGTTTTGCCACCAGTCCGACGTCGCTGACTGTACCTACTCGCACGACGCAATCGACGCCTTCTTCGACGTCGACTTGTCGATCCGTGGGCAGCAATTCGACGGTGATATCCGGATAGGTCGCGAAGAACTCCAGCAGCGCGGGGATGATCGTGCTCTTTGCCATCACTTGCGGGAGACTGATCTTGACGTTGCCCTTCGGGCTCAGTTTCGAGCGCGATAGTGACGCTTCCATGTCGTCGACTTCGCCCAGGACGCGCACGCAGCGTTCGTGCAGCGTTCGTAATAGGCTTCGCCGTTTTCGGTGATGCTGCTGCGGGTCGTGCGGTTGACCAGGCGGGCGCCGAGGTGCGCTTCTCTAACGCTTGCAGTGTTCGCGAGACGCTCGCGGGTAGGAGGCGCAAGGCATCGGCTGCCTTCGAGAAGCTGCCCGCTTCGACTACGCGGGCGAAGACTTTCATTGCCAGAAAGCGGTCTATGTTTTTTGCGGGTTTGCTTTTTGCCTTCGGTGGTGGGATTTTTCTATTGCTTACGAAGTCGTGATGTTACTTCGGAATGTTTTTTTGCCTTTCGTTTTGTTGCTTTGTCGGGCAAGGCGCGTCTGTTTTTGGTTGTTTATGCAGTAGGCGCCTCTCCGGCGCGGGGGTTACTTTCTTTGCAGCAGCAAAGAAAGTAACCAAAGAAAGTCAGTATGACTTTCCGTGAGGCGGAGGCTGGCCTGACGTGGGGTGTTCAACGCAGGTTAGCATCTCTGCCAGAGTCGCATGGGTGGGCATGGGCGACACCCCGGCAACTTCCCGCGGAGGCCAGCGTGGACCACGATAGCACGGCCACGATAGCACGGTATACGTCGGGCTTGATGTCCATAAGGAATGGATTACCGTCGCTTATGCGAGCGACGTCGGCGAAGTCCAGGTGATGGGCAAGATTGAGACAACGCCGACGGAGATTGATAAGCTGTGCAAACGCCTGCATTCCAAAGAACGCCATATTTGGGTTGTTTACGAAAAGCTGGTCCCTGCGGTTACGGGCTGTATCGGCGTCTATACTTAGAGTCGTTAACAAAATGACGTTCGCAATTGTCGCCAGCATATGATGCAGCAAGCGATTTTTATGAAGGCCACGTGGATGA